>NZ_CAXSWZ010000003.1:0-167178 GCF_964241245.1 Allofournierella massiliensis | reverse complement strand
GTGATTTTCCATCACGATAAGGTTCCGTTCAAGCTTCGATATTGTTCAATTTTCAAGGTCCTGTGCCGCTCTCCCTCGCGGGACAGCTTGTTTATTATATCTCATCAAGTTCTTTTTGTCAAGCACTTTTTTGAAATATTTTTTATCAGCTTTTCAGCGGCTCGCTGTCTCTCGCGACAGCTTGATTATAATACCACACAAGGAAACACATGTCAACACTTTTTTCGAAATTTATTTCATATTTTCTTTCCCTCAAACAGCCTCTCTGCTCCCCTATATATAAAGGAAGGGACGGGGCGTTTCCCCCGTCCCTTCTTCTTTACATCTGCCCCGGCAGAGCGGATTCTTCTTTCCTGCCCCAACCTGCTTTTCTGCAAATGGGAGCTGTCTCCTTCATTCTCACAAACAGAGGCAGATACTCCACCGCCAGCACCGAGTTCTCCAGTCCGTACCAGCGGGCCGGAGATCCGGCCACATGGCGAATCGCATATTTCACAGTCAGAATCCCCTGATCGGAAGCCGGGAGATCACTTTCAGGCACAACACGCTTGCGGATGATACAGAACTTGAATCCGCCCACATCACCCGGTTCTTCCACCGCGTAACGCTGTTTTTGCAGGGGAAGTTCTCCATCCTCCATCAGCTCCTGCACAATCTGGCGCAGATACACATTGATCCGCTGGTTTTCCTTAAACCCCAGATTGAGCCGAACCCGGAAGATATAATCGGTTCCGAAGTTCTCCACCTCATATTCCCGTTTATAAGGCACATCCTCCACATGAATGCTCACAAACCAGTAGGCCTTCGCCCGCTTGGGTCCTTTTTCCAGAATGGAATACAGAATGTCCCGCTCCACGAAATTGTGGTAATGGCTCTTGGTCAGATAAATCAGATTATCCGTAAAACATGGAATGCTTTCGTCATCACGCAGCTGACCCAACACCTCTTTGTAGGTATCCACGTTCAGATAGATGGCCTGGGTATCCTCCACCTGTGTGCCCCGATGCCAGATGTACATGATGAAGAGCAGCACCGCTGCCAGTGCCACGGCCACATAACCGCCTTCCACAAACTTGGTCAGGCTGGACAGCAGGAACATCAGCTCCAGCCCGCCAAACAGGAGCAGAAATCCCCACGCAACAGGCCCACGGCGCTTTTTGTCATGCAGGAACACAAACAGCAGCATGGTGGTCATGAGCATGGTCACCGTAATGGCCAGACCATAGGCCGCCTCCATTCGATGGCTGGATCGGAAGTACAGCACCAGCAGCGAACAGCCTACCCACAGGCAGGTATTCACCAGCGGGATATACAGCTGCCCCATGGTACGAGACGGATAGATGATCTGCATGTGGGGCATCAGATCCAGCTTACAGGCTTCGGACACCATGGTGAATGCTCCGGTGATCAACGCCTGGGAAGCGATAATAGCTGCCAGTGTACCCAGCAGCACTGCCAGCAGCCGCAGCTGAGGCGGCACCATTTCAAAGAACGGATTCATATCCTGTATCCTGCCCAGCTCCTTGTCCTGCCGATGAGCAATGAGCCAGGCTCCCTGCCCCAGATAGTTCAGAATCAGGCAGATCTTTACAAAGGGCCAGCTGATATAGATATTGCCCTTGCCCACATGACCCATATCCGAATACAAAGCTTCTGCACCGGTGGTTGCCAGAAACACGCTGCCCAGAATGAAAAAGCCCATTCTGTTATAAGGACTCACCAGCACACGCAACGCCAGCATCGGATTCAGTGCCTGCAGCACCGTCCAATCTCCTGCCATGTGGTAAAGGCCCATTCCCCCGAGAAACAGAAACCAGATGGTCATAATTGGGCCGAACGCCTTGCCGATGGAACTGGTTCCTGCCCTCTGGATCAGGAACAGCACTGCCAGAATCACCAGTGTGATCTGTATGATCCTTCCCTGCCCCGGTCCCAACAGAATTTCCAGTGCCGGAATACTGCGCAGGCCCTCCACAGCGGTTGTTACGGTTACTGCAGGTGTGAGCACGCCGTCCGCCAGCAGCGCGGCCCCGCCCACCATCGCCAGCACCACCAGATGCTTTCGGCTGCGGCGCACAATGCTGTACAGCGAAAAGATACCACCTTCCCCATGGTTATCCGCCTGCATGGCCACCAGCACATATTTTACGGTGGTCAGAAGGGTCAGCGTCCAGATCACCAGCGACAGTGACCCCAGAATCAGCTGCGGGTCTGCATTCTGAATCCCTCCGTTGCCTGCTACAATGGATTTCATCACATACATGGGCGAGGTTCCAATATCGCCGTATACCACACCAATGGCCACCAGCGCCGCTGCGGGGCTGATCGGGATCGCTGGTCGTTTTTCTGCTGCCGTCATGTTGACTCCATTCTCCTCTGTCTTGATACTGTTTGGCCCCGGCTGAATCCTGTCAGCCGGGGCACCTGTTTGGGTCGTTCTTTCTATTTACACGCTTTTTCCTGCCTTGTCAACAGGTTTTTCCGTGTTTCCGCAAAAAAGCATTACTTTTATATGTTTTTGTGTCCTTTTTCTCACTCTTTGGGAAAACGGGCATTGAACCGGTCCAATGCAAGCGCCAGCACAATACCCACAGCCAGGCAGATGAGATCACTGAACAGCGCCGCAAACGAGGATGCCATATCCCGGAACGGAATAATGACCAGCGTAGCTGCTGATACCACACCCACAATGGCATGAAATGCAATGGAGTAGTGCCGTTCAAACAGCCGATCCACCGCCTTTGCCAGCAGCACAATGGTAACCACTGCGCCAAGCACCCCCGGCACCAGAACCGAAGGCCGCAGCCGGCCCAGCCCTTCCACAAAGGGCGTATAGAGACCCAGCGGCATCAGCAGAGTGGAAAAACTCATGCCCGGTGCAATCATGCTGAGGGCCAGGCAAAAGCCACAGAACAGATACCAGAGCACCGAAGGCGTTACCTGCACGGAGAACAGCTCCAGCCCAACCAGCAGCCCTAATACCACCGTAAACGCCACAAGCAGCGAGATCCAGGATCCTTTACTCCGTCCCTTTTCTCCTGCCTGTTTCATCAGCGAAGGAAGCATTCCGCCGATCAGGCCTACGAACAGACAGACCGACTGATTGGGATACCGCTCCAGAAAAAAGGCCAGCAGATTGGCTACACCCAGAAAGCCGATTCCCATGCCCAGAAAGACCGGGGCAAGCCTGGGCAGGTGGGTTTTATAATGTTTCTTCGGGTCAGACAGCAATTCCATCACCGGCCGGTAGATTCCAAAAATCACACAGAGCACCCCACCGGAAATTCCCGGCAGCACCGCGCCCAATCCGATGAGTGCTCCCTGCAGCAACCGCAGAAGCATCATGGCAGGCGACTGCTTTTGTTGTTTTTCCATATAATTATTCTCCTTGTTTTCTTACGTGGAACATCCATTTTTCTTAACCTGTTATAGTAAGAAAAAACCCGAACCTGCTGAAAAACAGATCCGGGCTTCTGGTGACCCATCCGGGAATCGAACCCGGGTTACCGCCGTGAAAGGGCGATGTCTTGACCGCTTGACCAATGGGCCTTATAAAAATACAAAGTTTAGCTAAAACAGCAAGCATACTTCATCACCCACTATTGCGGGTAACCCCCAAGTATTCTAGCTAAACCTTGTATTTGTTGGTAGCGGTAACTGGATTCGAACCGGTGACACTTCGGGTATGAACCGAATGCTCTAGCCAACTGAGCTATACCGCCATATAAAATTGCGCCGTATGTAGGGCGCTTTTATATTATATTAAACAGACAATGACTTGTCAACAGTTTTTTCATCTTTTTTTTAAAAAATTTCTTCCATTTTTTACCATTGCAAAAAACCAGCCTCCGAACCAGTGTCCGGAGGCTGCCTGATTGTTATTTACTTGCCGCGCTTGGGAACCAGCAGTTCCTTTCCGCCCATATAGGGACGCAGCACCTCGGGGATCTTCACGGTGCCGTCTGCCTGCAGGTTGTTCTCCAGGAAGGCGATCAGCATACGCGGAGGAGCCACACAGGTGTTGTTCAGGGTGTGGGGCAGATAGTTGCGGCCATCCTCGCCCTTCACACGGATCTTCAGGCGGCGGCTCTGAGCGTCGCCCAGGTTGGAGCAGCTGCATACCTCGAAGTACTTCTTCTGACGGGGGCTCCAGGCCTCGATGTCGCAGCTCTTGACCTTCAGGTCAGCCAGGTCGCCGGAGCAGCACTCCAGCTGACGCACGGGGATATCCAGGCTGCGGAACAGCTCCACGCTGTTATGCCACATCTTGTCGTACCACTCCATGCTGTCTTCCGGCTTGCAGACCACGATCATCTCCTGTTTCTCGAACTGATGGATGCGGTATACGCCGCGCTCCTCCAGACCGTGTGCGCCCTTCTCCTTGCGGAAGCAGGGGCTGTAGCTGGTCAGGGTCTGGGGCAGCTTGGCCTCGGGGATCAGCTGATCCACAAAGCGGCCGATCATGGTGTGCTCGCTGGTGCCGATCAGATAAAGATCCTCACCCTCGATCTTATACATCATGGCATCCATCTCAGGGAAGCTCATAACACCCTGCACCACGCTGCCGTGCATCATAAAGGGAGGAATCACATAGGTAAAGCCCTTGTTGATCATGAAGTCGCGGGCATAAGCCAGCACCGCCTCATGCAGACGGGCAATGTCGCCCAGCAGGTAGTAGAAGCCGTTGCCGGCCACGCGGCGGGCGCTGTCCAGATCGATGCCGTCGAAGCTCTCCATGATCTCGGTGTGGTAGGGAATCTCGAAATCCGGTACCACAGGCTCACCGAAGCGCTCCACTTCCACGTTGTGGCTGTCGTCCGGGCCAATGGGCACACTGGGATCGATCATGTTGGGGATGACCAGCATGATATTGCGGATCTTCTCCTCCAGCTCGGTCTCCTTGGCCTCCAGCTCCTTCAGACGGTCTGCCTGAGCGGCCACCTGAGCCTTCACGGCCTCGGCCTCCTCAAACTTCTTCTGACCCATCAGAGCGCCGATCTGCTTGGAGAGCTTGTTGCGCTCGCTGCGCAGATTGTTCGCCTCGGTAACGGTGTTGCGGTTCTCGGTATCCAGAGCGATAACCTCATCCACCAGAGGCAGCTTGGAATCCTGGAATTTCTTTTTGATGTTTTCCTTGACCAGCTCCGGGTTCTCCCGTACAAAACGCAAGTCCAGCATAAGTTTCTATCCCCTTTTTCAGATTGTTTCCTTTTGATAACCGCCCAGCAGATTGGCAAAGGCGGTAAGTTGCTCGTCCGAATAAAAATGAACCGTCAGGCTGCCCCGACCGTTTTTGTAGGCCACCTTGACCTCATTGCCCAGCACCTCGCGCAGGGCAAGCTCCACCTCGTCCGGCAAAGCAGGCCGCACCGGCTGGCTGGCCTGCGGCTTTTCCGGCCGGGAAAGCTTTTTGCACAGCGCCTCAGTCTGGCGCACGTTCAGCTCGTTTTCCACCACCATCTGGGCCGCCTGCTCCTGCAGTTCTTCATTTTCCAGACCCAGAATTACCTTGGCGTGGCCGGTGGTCAGATGACCGGTTTGCAGCCATTCCAGTGCCCGCTGGGGCAGATTCAACAGCCGCAGGCTGTTGGCCACTGAGCTTCTGCTCTTGCCCAACCGTTTTGCGGCCTGCTCCTGGGTCAGCCCACAGCGTTCCATCAGCTGTTTGTAGCCAAATGCTTCCTCCACCGGATCCAGATCCTCCCGCTGAAGGTTTTCGATGAGTGCCATTTCCATGGCTTCGCTCTCGGTCACATCCTTAATAATGACCGGAATCTCGGAAAGCCCCGCCAGACGGGCAGCACGCCAGCGCCGCTCACCGGCAATGATCTTGTAGCCGCCGCTGTTGCAGGGGCGCACCGTGATCGGTTGCAGCACACCATGCTCGGTAATACTGGCCGCCAACTCCGACAGGGGCTCCTCGGAAAAGTCCTTACGGGGCTGATCCTTATCAGGCTCAATGTCCCGCAGCGGGAGGGTACTCACCTCCCGGCCCACATCCCGGGCTGTTTCCTCAAACAGACTTTCCAGCCCGCGGCCAAGGCCGCCTTTTTTTTGTGCCATCTGCCGCCCTCCTTTTATCGGTTATTGCTCAGCAATTCTTTGGCCATGGCCTGATAGGCCTCGCAGCCCTTGCTGGCCGGGTCATAGTAATTGATGGGCTGCCCATAGCTGGGCGCCTCGGAAAGGCGCACATTTCGGGGCACAGTGGTCTTATAGACCTTGTCCCCGAAGAATTTTTTCACCTGATCCACCACCTGCAGGGTCAGATTCAGCCGGCCCGCATACATGGTGAACACCACGCCTTCAATTTCCAGATACCGGTTGTACATCTTGCGCACGGTTTTCAGGGTGCTCATCAGCTCGGAAAGGCCCTCCAGTGCGTAGTATTCACACTGGATGGGAATGAGCACCGAATCACTGGCGCACAGACCGTTCAAAGTGAGCAGGTCCAGACTGGGCGGGCAGTCAATAAAGATATAGTCGTAATTTCCGGCCACCGAAGCCAACGCCTGACGCAGCCGGCTTTCCCGCCGTTCCAGATTCACCAGCTCGATCACCGCGCCGGAAAGCTGAATGTTGGACGGGATCACATCCACCATAAACTCCGTGGGCACAATGGCCTGCTGGGCCTGTGCCTCGCCGATGATCAAATCGTACACGCTGGTTTCCACATTCCGTTTGGAAATTCCGTAGCCGCTGGTGGTGTTGCCCTGAGGGTCCAGATCCACAATCAGTACCCGTTTCCCCTCTGCCGCCACACAGGACGCCAGATTCACAGCGGTGGTGCTTTTCCCCACGCCGCCTTTCTGGTTTGCAACTGCGATTACTTTTCCCACCGCTTGTGCCTCCAATTCATCAGATCTGCATCCGCGAAACCCCTTCGCGGCAGGCATCGGTGTTATTATAGCATAGATTTCGACGTGATTACACCCATCTCACTGGATTTTCCTCAGATTTCTCTCTTTTCTGTACTTTTGAAAAGCAAAAATGTTCCACATGGAACATTTTTGCTTTTTCATTCTCAAAAACATCAGGGGGAATGTTCCACGTGGAACATTCCCCCTGACTCCCTTTTTCACGTTTTCCCCATATCGCTGAACCCAATCTCCGCACAAAACGGAGTGGAGAACTGGCATCTATTTTAAATGTTCCACGTGGAACATTTAGCCGGTCCTGCTCACCGGTCTTTCCTGCTCTGTGGGGATTCGCACCGTGTATTCCACAAAGCCATCCCCTTCCACCCGTCGAGTGGAGGCATTCACCCCCGCGTCCACCATCAGGCGCACCGCCTTATTGATGGTGTTCACAAAGATGCGCACATCCCGCACCATGGGAATGGATTTTTTTCTGGGTGTGCGCTGCACAAGGCGCTGTACATATTCATCCGCCTGGCGGGCATTCATTCCCTGCTTTGCAAATGCTTCCAGCGCCGGAAGACGCTGCGCCTCCTCCAGCCGCAACACCGCCCTGGCATGCCGTTCGGTCAGATGATTGTTCCGGCAGAAGGCCTGCTGTTCATCACTGAGCTGAAGCAACCGGAGCTTATTGTTCAAAGTAGGCTGCGCCATCCCCAGCCGGTTTGCCGCTTCCTCCTGGGTGCAACCCCACAATGCAATCACATCCTGAATGCCCCGGGCCTGTTCAAAGGCGTCCAGATCCTGCCTTTGCAGATTTTCCAAAAGCCCCAGTGCAGCAGTGGCCTGATCCTGATACTCGCAAAGAATCGCCGGAATTTCCTTCAGCTGCGCCAGCTTGCAGGCGCGAAGCCGACGTTCCCCTGCCACCAGCTGGTATCGATCTCCATAGCGGCGAACGGAAACCGGCTGCAGCAGACCGTTTTCCAGAATGCTTACCGCCAGCTGCGCGATCTCCTTTTCATCAAAATGCCTGCGCGCCTGAAAGGGCGACGGGTCGATCAGCTCTGTGGGAATGGCAAGCACCTTCCCCTTCACTTTCATTTTACGGGGCAGCATTCCGGTTTACCTCCTTTTTGTTGCGGAAAATTCTGCGGCCCCCAGCAGGCAGGAGCCCTGGGGCAGCACCCCGCCCAACAGCCCGGAAAACATTGCCGCCGCTTGCATGGCGGCTTTTGCCCTGTTATCTGTTTATGTATCCGAACCGGGCCGCAGAAATGATCCCATCCTTTTTGGAAAACAAAGAAGCGCGCCGTGCGGCTCCCTCTGCTTCCAGCAAAAGTATACCACAGGCGCGCTGCGTAATCCAGAAATTTCCATTTTCAAAATTCTCTGGATTCTTCTCTTTTTCTTCTTATTTCAACGGGGATTTTGCAATTTTTCCGCCGTTTCTGGGGTAAGCGGTCGGAGTTTGCGATATTTTTTCACACACCACCAGGCTGCGGGCATCGCCGCCGGGCAGCTGGAAGGAGCGGGTCTCCCGGTAGCTGCCACCCAGTTTGGCAATGGCCCCCTTGGCGCTGGCCAGCTCCTGCTCGGCGCCCGCTCCCTTCATGGCGATGAATACACCGCCTACCCGGGTCAGGGGCAAACAATACTCCGCCAGAATCTGCAAAGCTGCCACCGCACGGGCACTTACCACATCGGCAGTCTCCCTCCACTGCTTTCGGGCCGCTTCCTCCGCCCGCTCCTTGGCAAATTCCACGCCGGTCAGGCCCAGTTCCGCACAAACATATTTCAAAAACTCCATCCGCTTGCCAGTGGGCTCCATCAGGGTAAGCTCCAGCTCGGGCTTGTAGATCTTAGTCACAAGGCCCGGAAAGCCCGCACCACAGCCCACATCGATCATCTTCCCCGTCACTTCCGGCTGACTGGCAAAGAGCAGGCTGTCCAGAAAATGCTTGTCCTCAATGCCCTCCGGATCTGTGATGGCAGTCAGGTTCACCTTCTGGTTGTACTCCACCAGCAGCCGGGCATAGTGATTCAGCTGATCCAGCTGGATGCCAGTCAGCTCGATGCCCTGCCGGGCGCATTTTTCCTGCAAACGCTGTGTATCGATCATTCCGTCGCCTCCCTGTTCGCGGCTTTCTCACCGCCTGTTTTCCGGACCCGATTAGCAGCTTCCACCGCCACACTGAGCACCGCCATATCCGCCGGGCTCACACCGGGAATTCGGCCCGCCTGGGCCAGACTCACCGGCCGGATGCGTGCCAGCTTCTCCCGGGCTTCCAGCCGCAGACCGTTCAGCGGCGCGTAGTCAAAATCCTCCGGGATGGGGGTATTCTCCAGCCGCTTCACATCCTTGATGGCCCGCTGCTGCCGGGCAATGTATCCGGCATATTTGATCTCGGTGGTAATGCGGGCCGCCATTCGCCGGTCCACACCCTCGCCCCAGCCAATCACCTGGGCAAGAATGGAATAATCCAGCTCGGGCCGTCGCAGCAGCTCTGCCGCCGGGCCTCCCTTTTCCACCGGTGCAATTCCCTTTTCTTCCAGCACCCGGTTCAGCTCTGCCGCCTTTACGCTGGTCTGCTCCAATCGTCTGGTTTCCCGGGCCTTGATCTCCATGGCCTGTTCAAAGGCCTGCCAGCGGGCATCGTCCACCAGACCGGCCTTGCGGCCAATGGGGGTAAGCCGCTCGTCAGCGTTATCCTGCCGGAGGGTCAGCCGGTATTCACTGCGGCTGGTCATCATGCGATAGGGGTCCATGACGCCCTTGGTCACCAGATCATCCACCAGCGTACCCAGATAGGAGGAATGCCGGGGCAGGATCACCTGCTCTTTGCCCAGCACTGCCAGACCGGCATTCATGCCGGCCAGCAGCCCCTGGGCCGCCGCTTCCTCATAGCCGGAGGTACCGTTGAACTGGCCCGCACCATACAGTCCCTTCACCGCACGGGTCTCCAGTGTCAGCTGCAGGGCGGTGGGGTCGATGCAATCATATTCAATGGCATAGGCCGGCCGCAGGATCTCGATGTTCTCGAAACCTTTGATGGTCCGGTACATGGCATTCTGCACATCCTCCGGCAGGCTGCTGCTCATACCCTGCAGATACATCTCTTCGGTATCCAGCCCGCAGGGCTCCACGAAAATCTGATGGCGTTCCTTATCGGAAAAACGCACTACCTTATCCTCAATGCTGGGGCAGTACCGGGGGCCAACGCCTTCGATCATACCGCCATACAGGGGGGAACGATGCAGGTTGTCCAGAATGATCCGGTGAGTTTCCGGGTTGGTGTATGCGATGTGGCAGTCCACCTGATTTTTGATCCCACCCTCCGGGGTCAAAAAGCTGAAGGGCTCCGGCGGCTCCTCACCGGGCTGAGGTTCCAGCACCGAAAAATCAATGCTCCGCCGGTGCACCCGGGCCGGGGTACCGGTTTTGAACCGGCGCAGAGGCAGCCCCGCCTGACGCAGTCGTTCACTCAGCAGGTTTGCCGCCTGCTGACCGTCCGGGCCGCTCTCCACGCTGGCGTCGCCCACAAAAATTCGTCCGCCCAGATTGGTGCCGGTACACAGCACCACCGCCTGGGCCCCGTAAAAGCCGTTCAGTCGGGTGTATACGCCGGTCACCCGGCCATCCTCCAGCGCAAGATCCACGATCTCGCCCTGTTTAATGTCCAAGTTATCGGTCTTTTCCAGAAAATGCTTGGTGAAGTCATGGTAAGCCCGCCGATCAATCTGGGCCCGCAGAGAATGCACCGCCGGGCCCTTGCCCCGGTTGAGCATCCGGCTTTGCAGGGTGGTGGCGTCCGCCGCCAGACCCATCACGCCGCCCAGTGCATCCACCTCCCGCACCAGATGGCCCTTGGCGGTGCCGCCGATGCTGGGGTTACAGGGCATATTGCCGATGCCGTCCAGGCTGAGGGTAAACAGGGCGGTCTTTGCGCCCAGAGTTGCCGCCGCATGGGCCGCTTCAATGCCCGCGTGACCAGCACCCACCACAATCACCTGATAATCTCCCAAATGGTTCATGCTTTGTTGTTTCCTTCCTTTACTTACCCACACAGAACTTGGAGAACACTTCCTCGATCACGCTCTCGCTGGCATCCTCGCCGGTCAGTCGGCAGAGCGCCGCCAGCGCGTCGTCCACGCAGACGCTCACCGCGTCCAATCCGAAGCCGCCGTCCAGCGCCTGCATACCCTCCTGCAGGGCGTCTCGGGCAGATACCGCCGCCGCCAGCTGACGCTGACTCACCAGACAGGGGGCGCCCGGGTCCAGATTGGCCACACCCAGCAGCTCCCGTACCGCCTGCTCCAGCTCCGGCATTCCGCCACCCTGGCCCGCCGCAATGCGCAGCACCCGGAAGAATCTGCCCTCCAGAATGCCCTCATCAAACTGCTGCTCCAGATCGTTCTTGTTCACCAGCGCAATGGCCGGCCGCCCGGCGCACAGCTGCGCCAGCTCCTTATCCTCTTCGGTGGCGGGGGTGGAGCCGTCGAATACCGCCAGCACCAGCCCGGCCTCCTCCAGCTTGCGGCGGCTGCGGCGGATGCCCTCGGCCTCCACCACATCGCCGGTCTCCCGCAGGCCTGCGGTATCAAACAGGTTCACCCGCACGCCGCCCAGCATCACCGCCTGCTCCACCACGTCCCGGGTGGTTCCGGCAATGGGGGTCACGATGGCCCGGTCGAATCCGGCCAGCAGATTCATCAGGGTGCTTTTGCCCACGTTGGGGCTGCCCACAATGGCCGCGTCCACACCCTGCCGCAGCACCGCACCGCCGCCGTAGCTGCCGATCAGCCCACGCACGCCGGTGCATACCTGCTCCAGTGTACCGCGCAGCGTATTTTCTTCCAGGTCCGGCACATCCTCCTCGGGAAAATCCACCCAGGCGGCCAGATGCCCGGCCAGCGCCACCAGCTGATTTTTATATTCCTCGATCTGCCGGGCCAGTGCGCCGCTCAGCGCGCTCTCGGCCAGCGCCGCACCCTGGCGGCCTGCTGCGCCGATCAGATCCATCACCGCTTCCGCCTGGGTCAGGCTCATCCGGCCGTTCAAAAAAGCCCGCTTGGTGTATTCACCGGGCCCGGCCGGTTCCGCACCCGCCGCAATGCAGGCGGTGATCAGCTCCTGGGCGATCACCATACCGCCGTGGCAGCTCAGCTCCACCACATCCTCGCCGGTGTAGCTGCGGGGAGCCCGGAAGAAGAGGGCCACACCCTCGTCCAGCGTCTTCCCCCGGGCGATAAAATGCCCGAACATCGCAGTGTATCCCTTCGCTTCGCTCACCTTTTTCTCCGGATTCATCGGCCGGAATACCTGCCCGGTTACCCGGTAGCTTTCCGGGCCGGACAGACGCACCACTGCAATTCCGCCCGCGCCGGGCGGCGTTGCCAGCGCCACGATGGTGGTTTCCATCTTCACTCCCCCATTCTCAAAACAGCATAGTTCATTTTATTGTAGCACAAGGGCCCCGGCCAGGGCAAGGCAAGCCGGGCGCAGAGCAAAGGCCACCCGACTTCTTCCGGTCATCGGGCGGCCTTTGCTTATTATCCAATCAGTCGAATTTTAAAATATTCTCCCAATTGTTATTAAATTTTGCTTCGCTGTACTCCATCACCACGTCCCGCATAAAACGGCGGAAGCCCTGATAAACTTCTTCGCTGATCGGCTCCGGCCAGGTCATCACCACCAGCGGGTGGGGTACATCGTCTTTTTTGTAAGGAATATGCTGGTAATCGTAGGGGTTTGCACAGAAGCCGTTCCGCTCGTAAAAGCCCTTGCGGCGGATCGAAATCTCGTCCTCCGGCGGGTCAATTTCCAGCAGCACCGGCTGGCCCTTTTCCTTCAGGGCGGTCAGTACCCTGGAACCATAACCTTTGCCCCGCCCGCAGGGGAACACCGCAAAGTGCTCCACATACAGGTAGCCGTCCGCCTGCCAGTACATCACAAATCCCTGCCACTGATCCTCTTCGTAGATCAGGTCCACATGATAGCGCTCGTCCTCCATGGCCCGCTTCTGGTCCGGCAGGGTGCGGTTTTCGTATGCCGGGAAGCTGGCTTCATACAGCTCCCACAGCCCTTTAAATCGGGCATCCTGCCAACCGGTCATTCGTTCCAAACGCATTTTATCCTTCCTTTCCTGTCGGGAACAGTCTTGTGTTTCTATCCTAGCATGCGAAGTTTAAAAGTGCAACCGGCGGCTATGCCATCGCAGAATTTGTAATATTTCATCAATTATTACTTTCAGTATTTTATTCAGGCATTAAAAAACCGCGGCGCAGCTTCCCGAACAGGGCCGCACGCCGCGGTTTTTATGTATCAATCAGCTTGCGCCACGTTTACAGCTCAATCTTGCCATACAGGGCAAAGCCTTCGGCATCGTCAATCAGCTGCGTGCGCTTGGGGGCAACGGGCGCTGCACCCTCGCTGCGCTGCGCATTGGCAAACTCCCGGCCGGGCACACTGCTGCGCCGCTCGCCCTTGGGGCCGCCCTTGCGGTCACGGCCGCCGCGCTGACCGCGGCCACCACGCTGACCGCGGCCACGGCTGCGGTTCTGGGCGTTGGGGTCGGTGGAGTAGATCACCACGCGGCGATCTGCACCCTCACCCTTGGACTCACTGCGCAGACCCTCCATGGTGCTGATGGTGCTGTGAATGATGCGCCGCTCGTAGGGGTTCATGGGATCCATGGCGTAGCTGCGGCCGGTCTTGGCCACCTTAGCGCCCATACGGCGGGCCAGAGCTTCCAGATCCTTTTCCCGTTTGCCCCGGTAGCCGGCCACATCCAGGCCCAGCTTCAGGTAGTCGCCACCCAGGCGGTTTGCCGCAAGGCCCGCCAGATAGGAAAGGCTCTCCATGGTCTCGCCCCGATGGCCGATCAGAACGCCAACGTCCTCACCTTCCACCTTCACGATGTGGGCCTCGCCCTGCTTCTCCACATGGATCTCCACGTCGCCGGCGCCCATCAGGGTAAAGATCTCCTTCAGGTAGGCAACGGCGGCCGCCAGCTTTTCGTTGCTGTCAATCTCCACCTGCTCGACGGTTTCCGCCGACTGGGGCTGGGCAGTCTTTTCCTCTTCTTCGGTGGCCTTTTCGGGGGCAGCCGGCTCTTCCTTGGGCTCAGCTGCCTGCTCGGGTTTCACCTCAGGTTCAGCCGGGGTTTCCACCTCCGGCTCCTGCACGGTGGCACGCACCTTGGCAGGAATCTTTTTGAACAACCGGTGCACCGGCATCTCCAGAATTTCGATGCTCACTTCCTCCCGGGGAAGGCCCAGCTGGGCGCAGGCGGCCTCGGTGGCCTCCTCCACGGTTTTCCCGGTAACGATCACTTCACGCATGACTCATTCCTCCTTGTTCAGCTGGCTCAGGGGCACGGTCCGCTCGTCCTTGTATTTTTCCTCATCCAGCTTGCGGGCCATTTCCAGACGCAGCCGGTTCAGTTCCGCTTCATTGACCGAACGGGTGGTTTCCTTGCCGTTCTCCACAATGGTCACCTGTTTTTTTGCCTTGCGCTCCAGCTTCTTGGCCTCGATCTCCGCCGCAATTTCCACCTTCAGTTTCTCGGGGTCATACATCTTGCGAAGGATTACGCTCTGGATAAACATAAACAGGTTAGACACAGTGTAATACAAAGAGAAGCCCACAGGTACCTGGAAGGCGAACCAGACAAACATCAGGCTGGTGATCCAGGGCATCCACTTCATGCTGCCCTGCATCTGCTGGCCGCTCATCTTCATGGTGATCACGTTCAGCATGGCCATGGTGATGATGCTCAGGATGGGGAAGATCAGCAGGGTGTTCAGCGCAAAGCCGGGCTTATCCATCAGGTTGATGCCAAAGAAGTTCACATTGAAGTTCTGCATGGCTTCAATCTGCTCGGCGGTAAAGATGTTGCCGAACACATTGGGATCCAGCTGAACCTGCTTGATGATCTCGCTCTGGGCCATGTAGTTGTTGGCCGCCATGCCCAGCTGCTCGGCCGCGGCGTTCAGCGCCTCGGCAGGCAGGTGCATGATGTACTTCAGCGGGCGGTACACCACCTCGATGATGCCGAAGATCACCAGGAAGTTGATCAGCATGGGCGCACAGCCGGCGGCAGGGTTATAGCCGTACTCCTGCTGCATGCGCATCAGCTCTTCGTTCTGCTTTTCCTTGTCCTTGGCGTACTTTTTCTGGATCTCCTGGATCATCGGCTGGTACGCAGCCATCCGGGCGGTGCTCTTCTGCTGCTTGATCTGCAGCGGGAAGGACAGCAGGCGCACGATCACTGTGAACAGGATGATGGACCAGCCGTAGTTGCCCACAAACTGGTAGATCCACTGCAGCACATAACCAAGGGGCGTGCCGAGAATGCCTAAAATTCCCATAATTCTTGTTTCCTATCCGCCCCGTTTGCGCGCCAGGGCTTTTGTAGATTTTTTCGTAGGACACGTCCCCGGCGCAAAACGGGGCGCGTCACAAGGGGCAAAATAGAAGAAAGGTGTGCAGCCCGCAGTCAATGGCCGCGGAACAGGCGGCGGTCATCGTTTTTCCATCGGCCCTTCGGGGGAACCGGATCATAACCGCCTTTGCACAGAGGATTGCAGCGCAGAATGCGCCATGCCGCCAGAATGCTTCCCTTCACCGCGCCGTGGGTGAGCAGCGCCTCCATGGCATATTCGCTGCAGGTGGGAAGAAAGCGGCAATTGGTGCCCAGATGGGGCGAGATGTATTTCTTATACCACTTTATGGGTAGCACTAAAACGCGGGCGATCATCTGACCAGGCCCGCGTTTTTCAGCAGCTGTTCGGCAGCCTTCTGCACCTCGCCGCTTTTGCAGCGGGTGGTCTGGCCCCGGGCCACAAACACCAGGTCAAGCCCGCCCACATCATAGGGCAGCGTCTGGTACAAGGCGGCACGGATAACTCGCCGTGCCCGGTTCCGGTGCACGGCGTTGCCGATTTTTTTGGTTGCAGTAATGCCAACCCGGGTGTGCCCCAGGCGGTTTTTCATCACATACAACACCAGTTTAGGATGCACAAAGGCCTTTCCCCGGGCATAGGCCCGGGCAAACTCCTTGTTGCGGGTGATCGGCCGATAGCGCATGGATCTTCCCCCGTATGGAAAAACAAGGCCACTAACAACTCAGTGGCCTTGCAAGCTTGCCCGCTTAAAGAAAGCGGGGCTTTGTTTTAACACTCAGGCAGACAGCTTGGCGCGGCCCTTGGCACGACGGGCAGCGATCACCTTGCGGCCGTTCTTGCTGGCCATTCTCTTCAGAAAGCCGTGCACACCACTGCGCTGACGCTTCTTGGGCTGAAAAGTTCTTTTCATGACGATATCCTCCAAAAGGCCCCGCAATGGGGCAGATTTTATTGATTTTCTCTGTGTAGATACACAGATGACCTTGCATCATAAAAGTATAGCGGATGATTTCCGCCTTTGTCAACACTTTCCGCAAAGTTTTTTGCTTTACAGGCTGTTTTGGCCCTGTTTACCCTGTTTTGCCCTGTAAACGCCGCACCGGCGGGCCTTTGTGCCCCCTTTGCCCGCTGGCCGAAAAGCGTTTTTAGCCCCCTTCCAGCCCGTATTATAGCTATAGTATAATAAATAACATTGTAAAGGTCGTTTTTTTATGATATAATCAATCAGATACTAATTTTCAACAATGGAGCGTTTTTGCCTATGGATTCCTTTAACGACGTTTTAAGCGCAGCGAAGGCCTACTGCAAGGAGCGCCTGGTGGACGCCACCTACAACCTGTACATCGACGGGCTGGAGGCGGTGAGCTTCGAGGGCAGCGGCAAGGTTGTGCTGGCTGTGCGCAATGATTTTATCTGCACCATCGTGCGGGATCGCTATACGCCTCTGCTGAAGGAAGCTCTGGCCGCCGTGCTGGGCTTCGACGTGGAGGTGGAGCTCGTCGTGCCCGCAGCCGCCCCGGAAAAGCCTGCCCCGGAACCGGAAAAACCTGCTCCGGTAAGCGCACCCAGCGGCAAATACGACTTCACCTTCGAAAACTTCATCAAGGGCCCCTCCAACCAGTTCGCCTATGCGGCTGCTCAGGCCGTGGCCTCCAATCCCTCCGGGGCCTACAATCCCCTGTTCATCTACGGTCAGTCCGGCCTCGGTAAAACGCACCTGCTCAACGCCATCCAGGTGGAGATCAAGAAAAACCACCCGGACTTTAATATTGTATATGTGGACTGCGAAAAGTTCACCAACGAGATCATCACCGCCATCCGGGAGGGCAACACCGAGAGCTTCCGCCAGAAGTACCGTGCGGCAGACGTGCTTCTGGTGGACGATATCCAGTTCATTGCCGGTAAGGAAAGTACTCAGGAGGAGTTCTTCCACACCTTTAACACACTGCACAACGCCGGCAAGCAGATTGTGCTGGCCAGCGATCGCCCCGCCAAGGAGATCAAGAGCCTGGAGGAGCGGCTGCGCACCCGTTTCGAGTGGGGCCTCACCGCGGACATTCAGCCGCCGGACTTCGAGACCCGAGTAGCCATCATCCGCCGCAAGGCCGAGCTGTTCAATCTGGACATGCCGGACGACGTGGCCGAATTCATCGCAAACCATCTGAAAAACAACATCCGTCAGCTGGAAGGCGCGGTGAAAAAACTGAACGCCTACTACATGCTGGAGGGCATCCAGCCTGTGATCGGCGTGGCCCAGAACGCCATCAAGGATATTCTGAATGAAACCCAGCCGGTGCCGGTGACCATCGAGAAGATCATCGGCGAGGTTGGCCGCACCTATAACGTGACCCCCGCGGAGATCCGTGGCATGCGCCGCACCGCCAACATCTCCTCCGCCCGCCAGACCGCCATCTATGTGGTGCGCGAAATCACCGGCATGAGCATGGAGGACATCGGCAAGGAATTCGGCGGCCGGGATCACTCCACCATCGTGTACTCCCTGAAATCCATGGAGAACAATCTGAACAACGACCGCCACCTGAAGGAAACGGTGGAGGATATCATTAAAAACGTCCGCTCCTAAAGGCCATACGAGCGGGCCGCCCCTTTCGCACATCGGGTACAGCATGGCGCACCTGCCGGCTGTACCTGTTTTTGGCCGCTGCTTATCTTTCTTTTTTCATCTCTTTATAACGCTTCACCGCGCCCTGCGCCTTTTGCAAAAATTGGCTCTCTGCGCGGTTTTTCCCATACCTGCCGCGACACGTTTCGTGACTTTCTAAATTATACAAACTGCAATATTTCCTTAAAACAGTGCCCTGCGCAGGCAAAAAGTTTTTCTGTTTGTTTTCAACATTCAACAAAGGCTTTTTCACAGGGCCTGTGTAAAACTTTTCATTTTTCGCTTATCCACAATTTTTAAACAAAGCGGGCTCACCTTTCCACAGCCCACAAACCCGGTCTTCAAAAGGCTTCGCGCCGTTTTTCCACAGTTTTCACACCCCCTATTACTACGTCTACCTGAAACTATGCTATTTGAAGACCAAAATCACTTTTCCATCGCAAGAAAGGAGCATCTCCATGAACATTGTTTGCGACAAAGCCCTTCTGTCCAGTGCCATTGATGGTGTGTCGAAAGCCGTCACACTTCGATCCTCAATTCCCGCTCTGGAAGGCATCCTTCTGAAAGCGGAAGGTTTTCAGCTCACCCTTACCGGCTATGATCTGGAAATGGGCATCACCACCACCATCGAGGCCAACGTTCGCCAGGCCGGTGAAATCGTTCTGTCTGCAAAGCTGCTGAGAGACATGGTTCGCCGCCTGCCCAGCGGTGAGGTAAGCATCTATACCAATGAATCCGGCAATGCCACCATTAAGGGCGGCGTGGCGGAATTCGACATCTTAGCCATGAGCGCATCCGATTATCCGGATCTGCCCACCCCCGGTGCAGACCATACGCTGACCATCAAGGCCGGTATACTGCGGGGCATGATCGAAAAAACTCTTTACGCCGTAAGCCAGGACGACAAAAAACCTGCTCATACCGGCGAGCTGTTCGCCATTGAAGAAGACAAACTGACCGTCGTTGCACTGGACGGTTACCGGCTGGCCATTGTGGAGCGTCCGGTTCAGGCGGAAAAGCACATCCGCATCATCATTCCCGCCAAAACGCTCACCGAGGTGAACAAGCTGCTGGGTGATGACGAGGACGACGTGCGCATCTCCGCCAACCGTCGTTTTGTGGTCTTCAATTCCGGGAACTATACCATTCTCTCCCGCCTGATCGAGGGCGAATTCCTCAATTATGCCAATGTGATCCCGAACGGCTGCAAGACCCGGGTGGTTCTGGAGACCAGAGATTTCATCGATACCATCGAGCGCGCCAGCCTGATCATCACCGAGCGGCTGAAAAACCCGCTGCGCATCCTCTTCGATGCTTCCGGCAAGGTGACCGTGCGCTGCCAGACCAACCTGGGCAAGGTTGTGGACGAATTTTCCGCCCAGGTGGAAGGCGATCCGGTGGAGATCGGCTTCAACAACCGCTATCTGCTGGATGCCCTGCGCAACGCCCGCTGCGAAAAAGTGGTACTGGAGCTGAGCGGCCCGCTGAGTCCGGTGAAAATTCTGCCTGAGGAAGGCGAAGATTTCATCTATCTGGTATTGCCGGTACGCTTTAAAAATGACTGATCTGGACAATTGTTGCCTGCTGGATGAGACTGTGCATATCCGGATGTATAAATAAACGGTCTCGAAACAGCGTACGCTGCCAAGCCGGCAGGGTGTTTGAGGACTGCTGGCAAAACCGGGTCCCCAACGCATCCTCCGCTTCTGTGCGTATTCAAGCGGTTTTCGCTTCGATAAGGATTTTTCCCTTGAACAGGTCAAAAAACGTTTTTAGACCTGTTTGCAGGGCGCTGAAGCCTGAAAACAGGCAATGAGGCAAAAAACTCACACATTCAACCCAAAATGCAAAGGAACTGATACGATGGAACGAATTCTGATCCATACGGAATTTATCAAACTGGACGCGCTGCTCAAGCTGGCAGGTATGGTGGAAACCGGCGGTGAGGCCAAGGTGCTGATCCAGGCCGGCCAGGTGCTGGTGAACGGCGAGGTATGTGAAATGCGGGGCAAAAAGCTGCGCCCAGGCGATACCGTAACGCTGGAAGGCCGCACTGTAACCGTGGCCGACGGACAGTAAGCCCATGCGGCTGAAGGAGCTTTCGCTGCAGAATTACCGGAATATCCGGCAGGCGGATTTCACTCCATGCCCGGAGCTTACGGTGATCTGCGGCAAAAACGGTCAGGGCAAGACCAATCTGCTGGAGGCAGTGTGGCTGCTCACCGGCGGCAAGAGCTTCCGGGGTGCAAAGGACGCGGAGCTGATTGCCCGGGATCAGCCGTTTTCGGTGCTGCAGGCCCAAACCGAAACCAGTGAGGGGCAGGAAAACCAGATTTATCTGACCATCGGCGGGCGGGATACTCCCCGCCCGGGCCGGACGGCCAAACGCAACGGGGTGGATCTGGGCCGCGCCTCGGCACTGGCGGGCAGCTTTACGGCGGTGGTGTTCGAGCCGGGCAATCTGAGCCTGGTGAAGGGCAGCCCGGAGGGACGGCGGCGCTTTCTGGATGCGGCGCTGTGCCAGTTGTATCCGGGATATCTGGCAGCATGGCGGCGGTATGCCCGTCTGCTGACTCAGAAAAATGCCCTGCTCAAGCATTATGACCGCACACCGGGCGCCGCCCAGATGCTGGATGTGTTCGACGAGGAGCTGGCCCGCTACGGGCAGGAGCTTACGCTGCGCCGGATGGAGTATATGAAGCGGCTGCGGCCGCTGGTTACCGCCAATTACCGGGATATTTCCCAGGGCAGCGAGGAGCTGGAGCTGGTGTATCAGCCCAGCTTCGATGAAAAAGGCCTGCTGGAAACCCTGCGGGAAAGCCGGAAAGCTGATCTGAAGGCGGGCTTTTCCACGGCAGGCCCGCACCGGGAGGATTTCTCGGTGCTGATGGACGGTCAGCCGGCAAAGCTGTTTGCCAGCCAGGGCCAGCAGCGGAGTGCGGTGTTGAGTTTGAAGCTGGCAGAGGCCAGCTGCGCGCAGGAGATCACCGGGGAGCACCCGGTGATGCTGCTGGACGACGTGCTCAGCGAGCTGGACGCCACCCGGCAGGAATACCTGCTCACCCGGATGCGCCAGAAGCAGACTATCGTGACGGCCTGCGATTCCAGCCTGTTCCACAAAACCGAGGGCGAATTGTTCCGGATGGAGGGCGGCGTGCTGGAAAAGCTATAAAAAACGCACCTTTTACATCCAGCCGGAAAAATACCGGATGCTCTTCCCTGCTTCGCAGGCTTATCGAAAAAGCAGACAGAAAAGAATCTGCCGCGGCCTGATTGAGGCTGCCGGGGACGGATTCGAAAGAACATGACTCTGTGCCGAAGATCGGGGCAACAGGACGGTCAGCGGCCCTTGCTGAGAAGAATCGGGTGCGAAAGGATAAACGAATCGGTACAAGTGACCGGTCGGGTCCGCTAAAAAGGCAGCCGGCGTTTTTTGCTGAGGAAAACCGGGTGCGAAAGGATAAACGGATCAGTACGAGTATCCGGTCGGGTCCGCTAAAAAAGGCAGCCGGCGGTTTTTGCTGAGGAAAACCGGGTGCGAAAGGATAAACGGATCGGTACGAGTATCCGGTCGGGTCCGCTAAAAAAGTCGGGTAGGTAAAAAATGTATTTGCATTTAGGGCAGGACTATGTGGTCCATACAAGGGATATCATCGGGATTTTCGATCTCGAAACCACCTCGATCTCCAAGCATACGCGGGCGTTTTTGCGGCACGCGGAAACCGAGGGCGCGGTGGTCACTTTGAGCGACGAGCTTCCCAAGAGCTTCGTGGTAACGGACTTCCCGGACGAAACGGTATTTATCAGCCCCATCTCGTCCAAAACACTGGAAAAACGCTGCGGCCGGCTGGACCAGCTGGGCAGTGTGTGACGGGGCATTTTTCAAGCAAAAGGAACGAGCGCGCACGGCGCGCACCGGGCGACTGAAACCCGCCCAGAAACAACAGGAGGCAAAACAATGGCAGAAGAATTGAACAAGCAGCCGCAGGAGGGCGCCGACCAGTACGACGGCAGCCAGATCCAGGTGCTGGAAGGGCTGGAAGCGGTGCGCAAACGGCCGGGCATGTACATCGGCTCCACCGGCCCCAAGGGCCTGCACCATCTGGTCTACGAGATCGTGGACAACGCCATCGACGAGGCGCTGGCGGGCTTCTGCGACCACATCGAAGTCACCATCAAGAAGGGCGACGTGATCGAAGTCACCGATAACGGCCGCGGTATTCCCGTGGATATCCAGCCCAAGCTGGGCATCCCCGCCGTAACCGTTGTTCTCACCGTGCTGCACGCCGGCGGCAAGTTCGGCGGCGAAAATTCCGGCTATAAGGTGGCCGGCGGCCTGCACGGCGTGGGCTCCAGCGTGGTAAACGCCCTGAGCGAGTGGCTGGAGGTCATCGTCCGCAAGGATGGCTATGAATACTACCAGCGGTTCCAGCGGGGCGTGCCGGATGCACCCCTGAAAAAGCTGGGCCCCGCCGCCTCCACCGGCACCACCGTGCGCTTCAAGGCGGATCCGGTGATGTTCACCGAAACCACCGTCTATGATTACGAGACTCTGCTGATCCGCCTGCGGGAGGAGGCCTTCCTGAACGCGGGCGTCCGTATCACCTTCACCGACGAACGGGGCGACGAGGTGGTGCGCGAAAGCATGCACTACGAGGGCGGCATTGCCAGCTTCGTGGAATATCTGCAGAAGAAGCGGGACAATACCGTGCTGCATCCCCAGGTCATCCACCTGAAGGGCCAGAAGGACGACATTATCGCCGAGGTGGCCATGCAGTACAACGACAGCTTTAACGAGCTGATTCTGTCCTTTGCCAACAACGTGAACACTCCGGACGGCGGTACCCATGAGGAAGGCTTTAAAAATGCCCTCACCCGCGTGATCAATGATTTCGGCCGGGAAAAGGGCTATCTGAAGGACAAGGACGACAACCTGACCGGCAACGACGTGCGCGAGGGCCTGACCTGCGTGATCAGCGTCAAGCTCACCGAGGCCCAGTTCGAGGGCCAGACCAAGGCCAAGCTGGGCAACACCGAGGTGCGCAGCCTGGTTTCCGGCATGGTCTACGACAAGCTGAAGGAATTCCTGGAAGAGAACCCCGGCGTGGCCAAGGCTATCTACGAGAAGGCCACTCAGGCCGCCCGCGCCCGGGAAGCTGCCCGAAAAGCCCGGGATCTGGTTCGCCGCAAGAGTGCGCTGGAAACCAGCCGTATGCCCGGCAAGCTGGCCGACTGCCGGGAAAAGGACCCCTCCAAGACCGAAATCTTCATCGTCGAGGGTGATTCCGCCGGCGGCAGCGCCAAGATGGGCCGTGACTCCAACATTCAGGCCATCCTGCCGCTGTGGGGCAAGATGCTGAACGTGGAAAAGGCCCGCCTGGACAAGGTCTACGGCAACGAAAAGCTCATGCCCGTGGTCACCGCACTGGGCTGCGGCATCGGCGAGGAATTTGATATCGAGAAGCTGCGCTACCACAAGGTCTTTATCATGGCCGATGCGGACGTGGACGGCAGCCATATCTGCACCCTGATGCTCACCTTCTTCTTCCGGTTCATGCGCCCGCTGATTGAGGGCGGCTATGTGTACATCGCACAGCCTCCCCTGTTCAAGCTGACCAAGGGCAAGGACGTGCGCTATGCCTACAACGAGCCGGAAATGACCCAGATGAGCGCCGAGATGGGCCAGGGCGTGAAAATCAACCGCTATAAGGGCCTTGGTGAGATGAACCCCGAGCAGCTGTGGGAAACCACCATGAATCCGGACAACCGGGTCATCGTGCAGATCTCCATCGAGGACGCGGAAAAGGCCGACGAGGCCTTCACCATCCTGATGGGCGACAAGGTGGAGCCGCGCCGCCAGTTCATCGAAAAGAACGCGGAATACGCCAATCTGGATGTGTAATGGAAAGGAAACGGAAACTATGATCGAAAACAGCGTAACCCCGGGCACGCATCTCATCGTCCGGGACGTAAAAGACGAGATCGAACGGGCCTTTCTGGACTATTCCATGTCCGTTATCGTATCCCGTGCTCTGCCGGATGTGCGCGACGGCCTGAAGCCGGTGCACCGCCGCATCCTTTACACCATGTACGAGCGCGGCAACGACCCCAGCCACCCCTACCGCAAGAGTGCGGATACCGTGGGCGCCGTGCTGGGCTCCTATCACCCCCATGGTGACGCGTCGGTTTATGACGCCATGGTTCGTCTGGCGCAGGATTTCTCCATGCGCTATCCGCTGGTGGATGGCCAGGGTAACTTCGGTAGCGTGGATGGCGACCCCCCGGCTGCCTACCGTTACACCGAGGCCCGCATGAGCAAGATGGCGGTGGATCTGCTCACCGACATCGAGAAAGACACCGTGGACTTCGGTTTGAACTTCGACGAAACCAAGAAGGAGCCCACCGTGCTGCCCAGCCGGTTCCCCAACCTGCTGGTAAACGGTTCCACCGGTATTGCCGTGGGTATGGCCACCAACATCCCGCCCCATAACCTGACCGAGGTCATCGAGGGCGCGGTGGCCCTGATCGACGATCCGGACATCGACCTGGCCGGCCTGATGGAGCACATCAAGGGCCCCGACTTCCCCACCGGCGGCATCATCATGGGCCGCAGCGGCATCCGTGCCGCCTACGCCACCGGCCGCGGCAAGATCACCCTGCGCGGCCGCGCCGAGATCGAGGAGAAGAAGAACGGCCGGTTCCAGATCATCGTCACCGAGATCCCCTACATGGTCAACAAGGCCCGCCTGATCGAGAACATCGCGGACCTGGTGAAGGAAAAGCGCATCGAGGGCATCAGCGATCTGAACGACGAGTCCAACCGCCACGGCATGCGGATCGTCATCGAGCTGAAAAAGGACGCGAACCCTCAGGTGGTGCTGAACCAGCTGTACCGCTACACCCAGCTGCAGGACACCGTGGGTGTGCACCTGCTGGCGCTGGACGGCGGCGTGCCCAAGACCATGACACTGAAAACCATGCTGGAACGCTATGTGGCGTTCCAGGCGCAGGTCGTGCGCCGGCGCACCGCCTTTGATCTGAAGAAGGCCGAGGAGCGCGCCCACATTCTGGAAGGTCTGAAGCGTGCCACCGACATCGTGGACGAGATCATCGCCACCATCCGCGCCTGCAAGGGCGGCCAGGCCGAGGCCCGCGCCGCCATCATGGAGCAGTTCGGCTTTGATGAAGTGCAGGCTGCCGCCATCTGCGCCTTCCGTCTGGGCCAGTTGGCCGGTCTGGAAATTTTGAAGATCGAGAGCGAGCTGGCCGAGCTGCAGGGTCATATCACCGAGTGGCGCGCCATTCTGGCCAGCGACGAAAAGGTCTATGCCATTGTAAAAGAGGAGCTGACCGCCCTCAAGGAGAAGTATGGCGACGACCGCCGCACCGAGATCGCCCATGTGTCCGGCGAGGTGGATATCGAGGATCTGATCCCGGTGGAGCAGTGCGTGTTTACCCTCACCCACGAGGGCTACATCAAGCGCCAGCCTCAGGACACCTATCAGGTGCAGAAGCGCGGCGGCCGCGGTATTTCCGGCCTGTCCCACAAGGACGAGGACTTTGTGGAGGAGCTGTTCATCGGTTCCACCCACGACTTCGTGCTTTTCGTCACCGATCAGGGCCGCGTTTACCGGCTGAAGGGCTACCAGATCTACGAGGGCAGCCGCACCTCCCGCGGCACCAACATCGTGAACCTGCTGCCGCTGCAGAACGGCGAAAAGGTCACCAGCATGCTGCGTATGCCCGCCGAAAATGCCGAGGGCTATCTGGTCATGGTCACCCGTCAGGGCGTCATCAAGCGTACCCCCATCGAGGCCTACGCCAACATCCGCAAGAGCGGCCTGCTGGCGGTGAGCATGTACGAGGGCGACAGCCTGGCCTGGACCCAGATCACCACCGGTGAGGATGAGCTGATCGTGGCCACCCACGACGGCCTGGCCATCCGCTTCAACGAGCAGGACGCCCGCAGCATGGGCCGACTGGGCCATGGCGTGCGCGCCATCCGGCTGGACGAGGGCGACTACGTGGTGGGCGTTGGCGTGGTACATCCCGGCGCCACCGTGTTCACCGTGACCGAGAACGGCAAGGGCCGCCGCAGCCGCATCGATGACTACCGCCTGCAGAGCCGCGGCGGTAAGGGCATCCGCAACTACGGCAAGGGCGAGGTTGCCGGCATCAAGGTGCTGGAGGAAGAGGACGATATCATCCTCATCAGCCAGGAGGGTATCATCATCCGCATGCACGCGGCGGACATCAACATCCAGAGCCGCTATGGCAGCGGTGTGCGCGTGATGCGTCTGGGCGAAGGCGACCGGGTGGTCACCGTGGCCCGCACCGAGCATTCCGATGACGCTGAGGTGGAAAAGCCGGAGAATGAGCCGGAGGAAGCTCTGAGCGAGGAGGAGCTGGCCGCACTGGCCGCTGAGGAAGCCGCCCAGGCGGAGGAACCCGTTGCGGCAGACGACGAGGAAGAATAAGCCCTTCCCTGCTGTCTGATCTAATTTAATCGAAACACCCGTTTGCTGTTCAAAAGCAGACGGGTGTTTTTTTGCAGAAAATGCCGGAATAAGAAAAGAACATGTTCCACATGGAACACTGTTCTCTTGAAAAACAATTAAAAAATATCGAAAAACGATAAAAAAGACTTGAAAATCAATAAAACCTGTGGTAGAGTGGTAGCAACAAAACGGCCCCGGCTATTCGCCGGGCGAAATGGAGGAAACGGGATATGAAACAGCAAAACGACGCCGTGGGCAGTCTGGCCATCTCCCAGCTGCTGGTGAAGGTCTTTCTGGGTGTGCTGGTGGGCGTGGATGTGGCGGCCTACTGGCTGGTGGAATGGTTCTTGAGCTGGACCCGCTACCGGTTGACGGCTGATCTGCCCTGGCAGGCGCTGTTCCTGCTCACCCTTTACGCGGCCAGCATTCCGGCCTATTTCGCGCTGTACCGGCTGTACCGGCTGCTGGCCAATCTGGACAAGGGGCAGGTGTTTGTGGAGCAGAATGTCACCTGTCTTGCCGTGCTCAGCCGCTGCTGCTGGGTGGTGGCGGCCATCTGTCTGGCCAGCGCCCTCTATTATCTGCCCTATCTGCTGGTGATGGTGGCGGCAGCCTTTATGGCGTTGATTCTGCGCATTGTGCAGAACGTGTTCCGGCAGGCCTGCGAAATGAAGGACGAACTGGACCTGACGGTGTGAGGAGGCGAAGAAAGCAATGCCGATTGTGATCAATCTGGATGTGATGATGGCCAGGCGCAAGATCAGCGCGGGCGAGCTGGCCGAGCGGGTGGGCATCACCCCGGCCAACCTGTCCATCCTGAAAAACAACAAGGCCAAGGCGGTGCGGTTCTCCACGCTGGAGGCGCTGTGCAAGGCGCTGGACTGCCAGCCGGCGGACCTGCTGGAATATGTGCCGGAGGACGGCACGCAGTAACAAACACGATCACCGAGCAAAGGAGGAGCTTTATGCAGCATCCGGAATGGTGGAATTTGATGAGTATTTTCCTGGGATTGGCAGCACTGGTGCTTCCGCCGCTGGGCGGCGCACTGCTGGCCCGCAAAGGCAGGCGCTGGCACTGGTGCATCGCGGTCAGCCTGGCCGCCTGCGCGATCAGCCTTTACGGCTGGATTGCCTATACCCGATATCTGGTGGAGATTCAGAATTTCAGCGCCCTGCTGGATACCCAGCCCGCCGGGCAGATGGTTTCAGGGGCGCTGCTGCTGGCGGTGCTTCTGGTGAACGGCGTCACGGCGGCAATTCTGGAAACCCGCCCCGGGGCATCCAATGCCCCCAAACGGCCGGAGCTCTGAGCCCGGCGAAAACAAGAAACGAAACAGGAGGGATGATCCATGGAAGAACGGACCCGTCCGGAGGGCGCAGTGATGCCGGAACCCGGCACGGTGAACGGCCAGACCACCGACCGCCCCGTGGGCGTACAGCCCGTATACACAGCGAAACCGGTCCAGCCCTTCCGGGCAAGCCGGCTGCAGCTGGGCGCGGCGGTTTACAGCTATCTGCTGGGCTGGTTTTATTTCTGCGGCCTTGTGCTGGGAGCGCCGCTGATGCCCTTTTCCAACTGGCACGCGGGCGGAATGAACCCGGCCACGCTGGGGGTGTTCTGTGTGCTGTTTTTCGGCGGCGCGGAATTCTTTCTGCGCCGGGCGGGCCGTAAGGCCCCGGCGGAGAGCTGGTGGTGGCTGGGCTTTGCCGCCCTGCTGCTGGCGAACCTTCTGATTCTGCGCCCTCTGCTTTATGGCGCGGGCTACTGGCATGATTATGAATATGGCTACTACGGCTGGCAGGTTCTGGCGCTTCATCTGGGGGCCATGTACTGGCTGGTCTGCCGGGCGGGCCTGCTCATTGGCGGCGGACGCACCGGCTGCTTTGCCCCGCTGGACGCGGTTCTTTGCCTGCTGGGCCGCCCCTTCTTCTGGTTCTTTTTGCGCATTCGGGTAATGTGGTACGGCTGCCGGCGTGTCTGGGAAAAGCTGCGGGCGGCGCGGCAGCACAAAAAGCGGGATTTATTGGGCGCGGGGCTTGCGCTCTGCCTGCTGGTTCCCCTGTTTCTGCTGGCGCTCATGCTGCTGGCCGGGGCGGATGCGGGCTTTGCCTCTCTGCTGGAAAACTTCGCGCAGCTGCTCACAGTGCCGGAATGGGTGGCGGGCCGACTGCTGCTGTTTGCGGCCTCGCTGCCGGTGGGCGCTTATCTGTACGGCGCGCTGGGCAGCGTGCTGCGCCAGAAGCCGGACCCGGACAGGCAGAGCCGCTGGCTGGCGGCGCTGGAAAAACAGCGCTGTCTGCCCCAAAGCGCCATGACCTTGGGGCTGGTGGCCTTCTGCGTGCTGTATCTGCTCTTTTTCGCGGTGCAGGCGGGCTATCTGTTCGGAGCCTTCTTTGGGCACCTGCCTGAAGGGTTCACCGCTGCGGAATATGCCCGGCGGGGCTTCTTTGAGCTGTGCGCGGTGGCTGTGCTCAACTTCGGGCTGCTGCTGGCCGTTACTGCCCTGTGTAAGGGCAGGCCGGAGAGCAATCCCCTGCTGCGGGGCCTGACCGCCGCCCTGATGGCGGCAAACCTGCTGTTTGTGCTGGTGGGAGCCTCCAAGATGGGGCTGTATGTGACCCGTTTCGGGTTTACCGAAAAGCGCATCCTGTCCAGCTGGTTCATGCTGGTGCTGGTGGTGGTCAGTGTGCTGGCGCTGCTGGCGGTATTCCGCCGGCTGGACTGGATTCGTCTGGGCACCTTTGCGGCGGCAGGGCTGTTCCTGGCGCTGTGCCTGTGCCAGCACCAGCGCCTTGCCTACCGGGCGAATCTGGCGATGTATCAAAACGGCGTGATCACCCAGCTGGATCCCTGGACCCTGCATCTGCAGTCCGCCGGGATAAGCGAGTATGACCTGGCCGACGATCTGATCCGGGCAGGCTGGGGCGTGGGCGAAACGCCGGAGGATGTGATGCGTGCGGTGAAAGGCTATTCCGGCGACAATGCGCTGCACTATGGCCGGGACGGCGAGGGCAACCGACAGCTGTGGTTTTACCTTTACGACAAGGCGGAGGAGAATTCAGGCAGCCTGACCATGACGCTGGACGAAAACGGTGAAGCGGTTACCGCGCTGGAGCTGAATAAGAGATGAAACATCAGACGATCTCCCGAATGGAATTATCCGTCCGGGAGGTCGTTTTGTGTCTGTGCGATCAAAATCTTTTGACCGGATGGGGGCCAGGCAGGTATAATCAAAAGCGTACGATGGCTGAAGTCGGCCGGCAGGCGAAGAAAGTAGCCGCATGAAAAGTATAAAATTTAAAAAAATTACGAATTGTATTTTGAACGAGCGATAAATTCAGAAAATCGAAGGAGGGAGACGTTTGCCCGCATCCAAATCCTCATTTTCCCGGGCGCATGGGGCTGCGCTGGCCGGAACGCTGGCACTGTTTGCCTTTGCAATTTTGCTGTTCCATTCGCTGGCAGGGGGAACACTGCTGGCCCAGAATCCCTATGACAGTTACCTGCTTCAGGCGAAAAACTGGCTGCAGGGCAGCATGGCCATCCAGAATGGAGAACAATACCCATGGTTGGAACTTGCGATATTTAACAATCAGTATTATCTTTCCTTTCCACCGGTTCCCTCTGTTCTGGCATTGCCCTGGGCACTGTGGGGCGGTGCGGTGACCTCCAATCTGATTGCTGCCTGTTATGGGCTGGCTGTGGCGGCAGGTGTGTATCTGATGTTCTGGCAGGGAGGAAAAACACCGGAAACCTGTGCGTTTTTTGCCCTTTTTGTGAGCCTTGGCAGCAATACCTTCTGGCTGAGTACCAGCGGCGGAGTTTGGATGCTGGCCCAGCTGCTTGCGCTTGCCTTTTGCGTCTGGGGCTGTTTTTTCTGGTTGGCCGGGCGGGAGATTCCCGCCTTCTTTCTGCTGGCACTGGCGGTGGGCTGCAGGCCCTTTTCTGCTTTGCTGGCGGTACTTCTGTTTCTGCGGCCGCTGTGGGGAGCGGTGCGGCAGGGCCGGTGGAAGCATCTGGCGGCAGTGAGCGTACTGCCCGTACTGGTGGCACTGGCTCTGGGCTGGTACAACTGGGCGCGCTTCGGAAACCCTCTGGAATTCGGCCACAATTATCTGCCGGAATTCATGCGGGAGGAAAACGGCCAGTTCAGTCTGACCTACTTCTGGCCCAACCTGAAAAATCTGCTGCGTCCGGTGCTGCTGACCAAAGCGCTGGATCTTTCCTTCCCGGTGTTCAACGGCTTTCTTCCCTTTGTGGCAAATCCGCTGCTGCTGCTCTGGCTGCTGGCGCTGTTTGCCCGCCTGCGCAAAAAACAGCTGGAATGGGCGGACGGGATTCTGGTGGCCTGTTATCTCGCCACGGTGGTGGTGCTGTGCCTGCACCGCACGCTGGGCGGCTGGCAGTTCGGCGCCCGGTATCTGGTGGATCCCTTCCCCTTCTGCCTTTTATTTTTTGCCCGCCGTCACTTTGAGGCAGGCCCTGCTGCCCGGGGGCTTTTGCTGGCGGCAATCCTGTTTAATTTCTATGGCGCGGTATATATGCTGAGCGCATAAACCGTGCGGCAAGGAGGATACGATGGCTCAGATCATTGGCTGGCTGGGCGGCGGAGGAATGATCGCCTTTGTTCTGCTTCTGGCGGTTCGCTGCCTGGCGCTGCTGGGCTGGATGCCGGTTCGGCTGCCGGAATGGCGGATGTTCCACAGGGAGGATCCGCTGCCCCGCCCGGCCTGTTTTTCCCGGCGGGAGTACATTGCCGCCTTTTTTGCAATGCTGGCAGTGCAGTGGGCGGTGCTCTTTTTCGCCTGGCTCACCCTGAACCAGAGCGGAGGGGCAGAGGCTTTCCTTGCTCACTTCTGGCAGAGATTCACACAGGCAGGCGACAGCCCCCATTACCTGTTCATTGCCCAAAACGGTTATCTGCCCCAGGGGGAGGATGCCAAATGGATCGTCTTTTACCCGTTGTATCCCCTGTGCATCCGATTGGTGAGTCTGTTCACAGGAGGCGATTTTGCACTGGCAGGCCTTCTGGTCAGTCAGCTGTGCTGGGGTGGCTGCGGCGTTGTGGCACTGAGCCTTGCAGGGCGCTGGCTGCCCCGGGTGCAGGCTGTGTGGGCGGTGGCGTTTCTGGCAGTGTATCCCTTTTCCTTTTTCAGCATGGGCATCTATACCGAAAGCCTGTTTCTGCTGCTCTGCCTCTGCTGCATGCGAATGGCCCTGACCGGTCATTGGGGCTGGGCCGGGCTGCTGGGGGGGCTTGCAGCCCTTTGCCGTACCCAGGGAATGGTTCTGCTGCTGCCGGTGCTCTGGCTCTGGCTGCGGGCACGCCAGAGCGGCCGACAGGGGCTGAAAAGTTTCGGATTGCTGCTGATCCCGGCGGGCTGGGGCGGTTACCTGCTGTGCAACCGGCTGGTGTTCGGGGACTGGTTCGCCTTTCTGGAATTTCAGGCAGCGCCTCCCTGGTATCAGACCACCCGGTGGATCAGCGAGAATCTGACCCAGCACTGGAATCTGGCACTGCAGTATCCGGGGCTTGCGGGCTTTATTTACTGGCCGCAGATTCTGCTGTATTTCGCGGTGCTGGGGCTGCTGGCCTGGGGCCTGTTTGCCGGGGTGCGCACCGAGTGGCTCATCTGGGGCGGGGCCTATCTGGGCATGACCTATCTGGCGGGTTGGATGATCAGCGGCCCCCGGTATCTGTTTGCCTGCCTTCCGGCCTTTTTCCTCATGGCCCGTATTCGTGTGCTCTGGCTGCGGGTGGCACTGTGTGTGATAAGCGGAATGGCTCTGTGCGCCTACGCGGCGCTGTATCTGCAGGGGCAGGCCATTATGTAAAAAGAAAGCCGTATGTTCGAACCAACAACGAACATACGGCTTTTTGATGAATTGAAAACGCTTTACAGCTTGCCTGCATCCCGCAGGGCTTTGATCTTCAGCAGAGCAGCCACGGTTTTGCCGTCCCGGATCTCGCCGGAGAGCACCATTTCCACCGCCTTGTCGAAGGGAACCTTTTCCGGGGTGAGGAACTCGTCCTCGTCCAGATGCATGTCGCAGGGAGCAAGGCCGATGGCAGCCCAGCAGTAGATGATCTCGCTGCAGTAGCCCACGGTGGGATACACCGGGCCCAGATCCACAAAGTGCTCGGCGGTCAGGCCGCATTCCTCGCCCAGCTCCCGCCTGGCGGCGGCAAAGGGGTCCTCCCCTTTTTCCAGCTTGCCGGCGGGCAGCTCCCACAGCTCCTGCCCGAAGGCGTAGCGGAACTGCCGGACCAGATAGACCTCGTTCTCATCGGACAGAGCGGCGATGCAGGCGCCGCCGTGGTGATGCACCACCTCGCGGGTGGAGGTGCGGCCGTTTTCCAGCTCCACCTTGTCCACGGTCACGGTGAATACCCGGCCCTCAAACCGGGTCTCGCTGCTCAGGGTCTTTTCAAAATGTGCCACGATTCAACGCTCCTTTTCCTCGCTTTGTGCGTCGGGCTCTTCCAGCCGGGTGCAGCGCACCCGCTGGATGCGGCGGTCGCGTACCTCCAGGCAGGTGAAGCTCAGCCCGCCCCACTGGACGGTGGCCGGTTCACCGTTTTCCGGAATGCGGCCCAGCCGGTCGGCGATCAGGCCGCCCACCGTGTCGAATTCCTCCTCGTCGGTGCGCTCGGGGCACTCCATGCCGAAGGCCTCGAACACGTCCTCCAGATCCAGCGAACCTTCGACCAGAAAACCACCCTCGCAGGGGGTCAGTTCGGCTTCTTCGGTGTCGTACTCGTCCTGGATGTCGCCCACGATCTCCTCCAGAATGTCCTCCATGGTCACAAGACCGGCGGTGCCGCCGTACTCGTCCACCACGATGGCGATCATGGTGTGCTGTTTTTTGAAGTCCATCATCAGCTCACCGGCGGGGCGGCTTTCCGGCACATACATGGCCTTGCGGGCAAATTCACTCACCTGACGCTCCAGCACGCCGGGATCGTCGAACAGCCGCAGCAGATCCTTCACATACAGAATGCCGGTCACATTGTCCAGGCTTTTGCGGTACACCGGCAGCCGGCTGTTTCCGGTGGAAAGGGCCAGCTCCACCGCCTCCCGGCAGGAGGCGTGCTCGTTCACCGCGTTCACCTCGGTGCGGTGGGTCATCACATCACCGGCGCTCACATCCGAAAGGTCGAAGATATTGGTGATCATGGTTTTCTGGGCGGTGTCGATCAGATCCTGTTCGTCCGCGTCGTCCACCAGCTCGAACAGGTCCTCTTCGGTTACCGTCTCGTCATTGCCCAGCCCGGCGGGAGCAAGCAGGCGGGAAAGCCATCCGGGCAGCCGCATCTCCTTTTTGGCGGCAGCCCAGCCGCCCAGCAGGCCGGCGGCCAGAAGCAGAAGCCCCACCACACAGCAGACTGCAAGGGCGGCAAGGCTGGAAAAGCCGGGAAAAATACCCGGGGTGTCCATCGTTCAAAACTCCTTTTTTCGGGGCGGCTCCGAAGGGGTCGCAGCCCGGTTTTTCTGGCCGGCACAAAGGTGTGCAGACCGGTTAATTACCATATTAAAGCAATCAAAACCCCTTGTCAACGCGCACCGGACGGCGCCGGATAAAGCTTTTGTAAAAAAATGGGTGCACCGCCCTGTGCAGGGGGCTGAAAATGCAAGGATAAAAACCGAATCTGACCGAAAAAGCTGCCCGAAAACAGTTTACTTTGCCATTTTGATTTGCTAGAATATAGTTAAGTAATAGCGCCCATTCCCCCGATCCCCGGGGCCAGGACGTTAAATACTGAATTGTTATGGAGGAAGAAAAATGCCTAGAGCAAAACAGTCTATGGATGGCAACACCGCTGCCGCTCACGTAGCGTATGCGTTCAGCGAAGTTGCTGCTATCTACCCCATCACCCCGTCTAGCCCCATGGCCGACTACGTGGACCAGTGGTCCGCTGCCGGCCGCAAGAACATCTTCGGTACCCAGGTTAAGGTAATGGAGATGCAGTCCGAGGCCGGCGCCGCCGGCGCTGTGCACGGCAGCCTGGCTGCCGGCGCCATGACCACCACCTTCACCGCTTCTCAGGGCCTGCTGCTGATGATCCCCAACATGTACAAGATCGCCGGCGAGCTGCTGCCCAGTGTGTTCCATGTGTCTGCCCGTTGTGTGGCCAGCCACGCTCTGAACATCTTTGGTGATCACAGCGACGTTTACGCCTGCCGTCAGACCGGTTTCGCCATGCTGGCCGAGACCAATCCTCAGGAAGTTATGGACCTGGCCGCTGTAGCCCATCTGGCTGCCATCGAGGGCCGCGTTCCCTTCATCAACTTCTTCGACGGTTTCCGTACTTCTCACGAGATCCAGAAGATCGAGAAGTGGGACTACGCCGATCTGGCTGAGATGGTTAACTGGGACGCTATCAACGAGTTCCGCGCTCACGCTCTGAACCCCGAGCATCCCTCCATGCGCGGTTCTCACGAGAACGGCGACATCTTCTTCCAGCATCGTGAGGCCTGCAACAAGTACTACGACGCTCTGCCCGCTGTGGTTGAGAAGTACATGGCCAAGGTCAACGAGAAGCTGGGCACCGATTACCAGCTGTTCAACTACTACGGTGCTCCCGACGCTGAGCGCGTGATCGTAGCCATGGGCTCCATCTGCGACGTTGCCGAGGAAGTTATCGATTACCTGACCGCCAAGGGCGAGAAGGTTGGCCTGGTAAAGGTTCGCCTGTACCGTCCCTTCGTTGCCGAGAAGCTGCTGGCTGCCATCCCCGCTACCGCGAAGAAGATCGCTGTGCTGGATCGCACCAAGGAGCCCGGCAGCCTGGGCGAGCCCCTGTACCTGGACGTTGTTGCTGCTCTGCGTGAGGCCGGCAACACCGCTACCGTTGTGGGCGGCCGTTACGGTCTGGGTTCCAAGGATACTCCTCCTTCCAGCGTGTTCGCCGTATACGACGAGCTGGCTAAGGACGCTCCCAAGGCCCGCTTCACTCTGGGCATCGTGGACGACGTGACCAACCTGAGCCTGGAAGAGAAGCCCGCTCCCAACACCGCTGCAGAAGGCACCAAGGAGTGCAAGTTCTGGGGTCTGGGCGGCGACGGCACCGTTGGCGCTAACAAGAACAGCACCAAGATCATCGGTGACCACACCGACAAGTACATCCAGGCTTACTTCCAGTACGACTCCAAGAAGACCGGCGGCGTGACCATCAGCCACCTGCGCTTCGGCGACAAGCCCATCAAGAGCCCCTACTACATCAACAAGGCTGACTTCGTGGCCTGCCACAACCCCAGCTACGTTGTTAAGGGCTACAAGATGGTTCAGGACGTAAAGCCCGGCGGCGTGTTCATGATCAACTGCCAGTGGACCGATGAGGAGCTGGCTCACCACATGCCTGCTGAGTCCAAGCGCTACATCGCTCAGAACAACATCCAGCTGTACACCATCAACGCCATCGACAAGGCTGTTGAGATCGGTCTGGGCAAGCGCACCAACACCATCCTGCAGTCTGCTTTCTTCGCTCTGGCCGGTGTTCTGCCTCGCGAGGATGCCATCAAGTACATGAAGCAGGCCGCTGAGAAGACCTTCGCCAAGAAGGGCCAGGCCATCGTTGAGATGAACTGGAAGGCCATCGACGCCGGCTTCGACGCCTACCACAAGGTTGAGGTTCCCGCTGACTGGGCCAACGCTGTGGACGAGGCCAACGACGTTCAGCTGACCGGCAACGCCGACACCGTGAAGATGGTTAAGAACATCATGGAGCCCGTTGCCAAGATGGACGGCGACAGCCTGCCTGTTTCCGCCTTCGTGGATTACGTGGACGGCCAGTTCGCTCAGGGCGCTGCCGCTTACGAGAAGCGCGGTGTTGCCGTGATGGTTCCCGAGTGGAATCCCGACAACTGCATCCAGTGCAACCAGTGTGCTTACGTTTGCCCCCATGCCACCATCCGTCCCTTCGCTCTGACCGACGAGGAAGTTGCTAACGCTCCCGAGGCTCTGAAGAGCAAGAAGATGACCGGCAAGGGCTGCGAGAACTACAAGTTCGCCATGACCGTTTCTCCTCTGGACTGCATGGGCTGCGGCGTTTGTGTAAACGTCTGCCCCGCTCCCACCAAGGCTCTGACCATGGTGCCTCAGGAGAGCCAGGCCGCTCAGCAGGATGTGTTCAACTACTGTGTTGAGAACATCCGCAAGAAGGACGGCATGATGGCCGAGACCACCGTGAAGGGCAGCCAGTTCAACCAGCCCCTGCTGGAGTTCTCCGGCAGCTGCGCCGGCTGTGCCGAGACTGCTTACGGCCGCCTGATCACTCAGCTGTTCGGCGAGCGTATGTACATCTCCAACGCTACCGGTTGTTCCTCCATCTGGGGCGGCCCCGCTGCTACCTCTCCGTACACCACCAACAAGGAGTCCGGCTTCGGTCCCGCCTGGGCCAACAGCCTGTTCGAGGACAACGCCGAGCATGGTCTGGGCATGTACCTGGGCCAGAAGGTGATCCGCGAGTCTCTGGCTGCCAAGCTGCATGAGCTGGCTGAGGCTACCACCAACGCCGACAAGAAGGCTGCCATCGACGAGTACTTCGCCACCTACGAGGACGGCAAGGCCAACGCGGAAGCCACCAAGAAGCTGGTTGCTCTGCTGGAGGCTGAGCCCGACTGCCAGTACAGCCAGGCTATCCTGCCCAAGAAGAACTACCTCTCCAAGAAGAGCGTGTGGATCTTCGGTGGTGACGGCTGGGCTTACGACATCGGCTTCGGCGGTCTGGACCACGTTCTGGCTTCCGGTGAGGATGTCAACGTGATGGTATTCGACACCGAGGTTTACTCCAACACCGGCGGACAGGCTTCCAAGGCCAGCCAGATCGGTCAGGTTGCTCAGTTCGCAGCCGCCGGTAAGGCCATCGGCAAGAAGAGCCTGAGCGAGATCGCCATGAGCTACGGCTACGTTTACGTTGCTCAGATCGCTATGGGCGCCGACATGAACCAGACCATCAAGGCTCTGACCGAGGCCGAGAGCTACCATGGTCCTTCTCTGGTGATCGGCTACGCTCCCTGCGAGATGCACGGTGTTAAGGGCGGTATGACCAACTGCCAGGCCGAGATGAAGAAGGCTGTGGCTGCTGGCTACTGGAACATGTTCCGCTTCGATCCTCGCAAGAAGGCCGAAGGCAAGAACCCCTTCACTCTGGACTCCAAGCCCGCTACCGCGGATTACAAGGAGTTCATCTCCAACGAGACCCGTTACAGCCGCCTGAAGCTGGCCTTCCCCGAGCGTGCTGAAGAGCTGTTCGATCTGGCCGACAAGAAGGCTAAGGAGCGCTACGCTTACCTGCAGAAGCTGGTTAAGCTGTACTCCACCGAGGAGTAATTCTCCCCGCAAGGGTCACGGCATGATCTGCTGAACCTCGCGCCCCCGCACTGTGCGCACAGTGCGGGGGCGTTTTTTTTGCCTGTTTCCCATCTTTTTACAAAAGAATTTTTGCCTTTTGGCCCGGCTTCGGCTATAATAAAGGTAGGAAAAGATAACGGCTTTTTGAGCAAAGCGTTTGAGCAAAGCGTGTTGTGAAAAAAGCCGTTTTTGTTTTATCCGGTGTTCAGAGCGGACCGAAACATCTCTCTGTACCGGTTTAAAGGAGGAACTCAGTGTGACGGAAAAACGCAAGGAATTCTTGATGGATGTGCTTTTTGAAACGGTGGGCAGTATTCTGTTCGGCGTGGGTGTGTATACCTTTGCGGCGAAGGGCGGGTTCGCTCCCGGCGGGCTTTCGGGTCTGGCGCTGATCATCAACTTTCTTACCGGGTTACCCATTGGTACCATGACCCTGGTACTGAATATCCCCATCATCCTGTGTACCTTCCGGATTCTGGGCAGGCGTTTCTTTTTGAAAAGCCTGCGTACCATGATCATCAGTACCATCATCATCGACGGCATCCTGCCTCATTTTCCTGTTTATGACAGCAACCGGCTTCTGGCGGCGGTGTTCAGCGGCATTCTGATGGGCGCGGGCCTCGCCATCATCTATATGCGCAACTCCTCCACCGGCGGCGCCGACTTTTTGATTCACGCGGCCAAGCGGAAGGCTCCCCATTTCAGCTTCGGCCAGATCAGTATGATCATGGATGCGGTTATCATCTTTCTGGGTGTGCCCGCCTTCGGTGACATTGACTCGGCGCTGTACGGTATGATCTCGGTGTTTGCGCTTACCATTGTGATGGATAAGATCATGTACGGCGCCGGCAGCGGCAAGCTGGCCATGATCATCACCGATTATGGCCGGGAGGTGGCGAGAGAGATCGATCAGGCAGTGGAGCGCGGCGCCACGCTGGTGGATGTGACCGGCAGCTACTCCGGAGCCAAAAAGGATATGGTTCTGTGCGCCTGCTCCAATAACGAGGTGTTCAAGGTGCGCCAGGCGGCCCATCGGGTGGATCCCCGGGCCATGGTGATGATCTGTGAGGCAAACGAGGTCTTTGGTGAAGGTTTCCATGCCCTGGAGGAAAAGCACTGACCGGAAAGCGGCAGTGTTCCCGGTAAATCCGTGCTTTGCGGACTGCTTTTTTCGCGATTTTATGTGGAAAGAAGCAGTCCGCTTTTTTGTGCAAAAAAAATCGCCGCCATGCGCGAAAATGCGCGAAAAATCCATTCCATAAGACCGGAAACAGGATTTTCATCAAAGAATAAACATAGTTTTCCCCATGAGTTATACGAGGAGTTTTTCAATTGTATGTTGAAAAGTATGTTGAAAGTGTTTAAAACCCCGTGAAAAGCGGGAAGTTTTCAACAAATCGGGTGGAAAACGCCGTTGAGTTCAACGTTTCGTTGAATGGAGCGGTGAGGAATGTTGGGATCTCGGTGGAAAACGTTGAAAACTTTTCGACGCGCACCGAAACAACAAAAACAAATCATTCGCCGCAAAAGGCTTTTCAAATGGATTATTTTCTGGTAAAGTAAACGAAACTGAGCAAAAAGGAGCGTGCTGCGCGATGAACTGGCTTTATAAACTGGAGCGGCGGTTTGGCCGTTTCGGGATCCCGAATCTGATGTTATATGTGGCGGCCGGTCAGGCCATTGTCTGGCTGGTGGTCATGTTTGCATACTATCCGCTGTATTTCCTTCTGGATCTGAACCGGACCGGACTGTTTGCCGGGCAGGTGTGGCGGCTGGTAAGCTTTGTGTTCCTTCCCCCGCTGACCACCAGCCCCATCTATGTGGTACTGGAAATTTATCTGCTGTACTGGCTGGGTTCCGCACTGGAACGAACCTGGGGCAGCTTCAAATTCACCGTCTATTTTCTGCTGGGTATGATCGGCGCCTGGCTGGGCTGCCTGATCACCGGTTCGGCCGGAAATACGGCGCTGTATTATTCCCTCTTCTTCGCCTTTGCCTATCTTTATCCCGAAACTCAGCTGCTGCTGTTCTTTGTGCTGCCGGTCAAGGTGAAATGGCTGGGCTGGATCTCCGCGGCATTGTACCTGTTCCAGTGGATCACCGCGCCTCTTGGCCAGAAGCTGGCCATGCTGGCGGGCCTTCTGGGCTTCTGGGTGTTCTTCGGCAAGGGCGGCATCGGGCGGATTCGCCAGAAGATCACCGACTACCGCCGCCGCAAGGCCTGGCAGAACCAGTGGCGGCAATAAAAGCGGCAAAAACTGAGGCTGCTTTTGTGGTAATTTGAAAAACGTCGTGCTATAATTAGAAAAACAGGCCCATGTTTTATGCGCCGGGTGGAATCGCTGCCCAAACTGCGCGGGCCTGCCGAAAGGGGAACTGCTGTTATGAAAATGATCACTGCCATTGTAAATAAAGAGGACTCCAAGAACGTATGTAACGAGCTCATCAAGGCGGGCTTCTCCGTTACCCGTTTGTCCACCACCGGCGGATTTCTGATGGCTGGCAATATGACCCTGATGATCGGTACCGATGACGAAAAGGTGGACGAGTGCATCGGCCTGATCTCCAAGTGCTGCAAGCAGCGCACCGAGGTTGTGCCCAGCACCGCCAGCTATGGCATCGGCGTGGCCACTGCGTATCCGCTGCAGGTCACCGTGGGCGGCGCCACCGTCTTTGTGACCAACGTGGAGCGCTTCGAAAAGCTGTGATGCTGGATGCGTTTCGGGGCAATCAGGCCCTGAAAGAAAGTTTGCAGGCCGCCCTGCGCGCAGGGCGGCTTTCTCATAGTATTTTGCTGTGCGGCGAGGCGGGCTGCGGTGCGGGGTTTGCTGCCCGCTGCCTTGCTGCCGATTACCTCTACCCGGAGGGCGGTGCTCAGGCGGATGCCGTGCTGGAAGGCCGGGCCGCCGAGTGCATCGAGGTGCGGGGCGAAGGTGCTTCCGGCGAGATCCGCATCGATGCGGTGCGTCAGGTGCGCCGCAAGGTGTTCGAGACCGCGCTGTCTGCCAACGGGCGGGCGGTGATTTTTTACGGCGCGCAGAAGATGAACGCCTCCAGTGCCAATGCGCTGCTGAAGGTGCTGGAGGAACCCCCGGAGGGGGTGCTGTTTGTGCTCACCGCCACCAGTGCGGCGGCAGTGCTGCCCACCATCCGCAGCCGGTGCGCCATCTATCCCATCGCCCCGGTCACCCGGCAGGAATGTGTGAGCTGGCTGCAAGAGAACTGCCCGGACTGTAAGGACCCGGAGCTGCTGGCTGCCGTGTACGATGGCCACATCGGACGGGCCGCGGCTGCCGCCCGGGAGTCGCAGGCGGCCCAGAGCTTCGAGACTGCCTGCCAGCTGGCTCAGGCAGTGGCAAAGGGCGACCATTACCGGCTGATGCAGCTCCTGGCCGGATACGAAAAGGACAAACCTGCCGCTGCCCGCTTGCTGGCAGATCTGGCCAGCGTAGCCGCCGCCGAGCTGGCGGGGGCCGGGCGCTTTGGTATGAGCGCCCACCAGGCAGCCCGCACTGCCAGTCAGTGCGGGGAAGCGCTTCAGAATATGAACCGCAACCTGAATCAGAAGCTGCTGCTCACCCTGCTGGCGGCGCGCATCGCCCGGTGAGCTCTTCCCTACCCTTTTGAACCTTTTGCCCAAACCAAAGCCGCAGGCAAAAGACGTGACACCATCCGCCCGGCGCGGCAGGGCAAAGTGAGAAACCGACTATGAAAAAAGTGATCTCCGTTCGTTTTAAAGCAGGCGGAAAGGCCTACTATTTTGACCCGGCGGATCTGGATGTAAAGACCGGCGACCATGTGATCGTGGAAACTGCCCGCGGCATTGAATGCGGCGAGGTGGTGGCCGGCCCCAAGGATATTCCGGACAGCCAGGTGGTGCGGGAGCTGAAAACCGTCAAGCGCATGGCCGACGCGGTGGACATCCGCCGTATGGAGAAAAACCGGGCCGACGAAAAAACCGCCTTCGAGATCTGCACCCAGCGCATCGCCGCCCACAAGCTGGAGATGAAGCTGGTGGAAGCCGAGTACAATCTGGATCGCACCAAAATCGTATTTTATTTCACTGCGGACGGCCGCATTGATTTCCGGGATCTGGTCAAGGATCTGGCGGGCGTGTTCCACACCCGCATCGAGCTGCGCCAGATCGGCGTGCGTGACGAGAGCAAGATGCTGGGCGGTCTGGGCATCTGCGGCCAGCCTTTCTGCTGCAGCCGCTTTCTGAAGGATTTCCAGCCGGTGAGCATCAAGATGGCCAAGGAGCAGGGCCTGAGTCTGAATCCCACCAAGATCAGCGGCAGCTGCGGCCGGCTCATGTGCTGCCTGGCCTATGAGCAGAAGGCCTACGAATATCTGAACAGCATCACCCCCATGAACGGCAGCGTGGTGCGCACCCCGGAATTTGAGGGTGTTGTGGTGGAGGCAAACCCGGTGAGCGGTATGCTGAAGGTGCGGCCGCTGAACGAGTCGCTGGCGCCCAAGTATTTCCGGCGCAGCGAATGCGTCTATCTGCGGGGCGGAAAACGGGCTCCCAAGGCGCCGGATCCGGAGCAGGACTGAGTCTGAAAATCCAGGGCAACCACTTGAACTTTTGTAAATTTATGCTACAATAAACCCAAGAAAGAGTTCGCTCTTTCAGGGCCGCGCTGCATTCTCTGCACGGATGGGGCGCACCGCGCCTGAGGAAAAAGTGCAGAGATAAAGGAGAGATAAAACATGGCTTACTCTATCAACGATTCTTGCGTTTCTTGCGGCACCTGTGCCGGCGAGTGCCCTGTCAGCGCTATCAGCGAGGGCGACGGCAAGTACGTGATCGACGCTGACAGCTGCATTTCCTGCGGCACCTGCGCCGGCGCTTGCCCTGTTGGTGCGATCGAAGAGGGCTAATCTGCTCTTTTTGCACTGGCAAAGAACAAAAAGTGGCGTGGCTTTTTGGCCCGCCGCTTTTTTGTTGTGGGCCATGTTTTTAAAAAGCAGGGGAAAACCGCCGGCTTCATGTGTCGAACCGGCGTACACTCCCCTTATTTTTGTTTCAGGGAGCGTTTTTCTATGGCACATTCCGCCGAAACTTTGTATAATGGGACCAAGGTGTTTATCAGCGAAAATCATCGCTTCGGAACGGACGCCATGCTGCTGTCCGGCTTTTGCCGGCCCCGGCGGGCAGAACGGGCGGTGGATCTTTGCAGCGGCTGCGGCATCGTGGCGCTGCGCTGGCACGATCTGGGCCACCGGGGGGAATGCCTGTCGGTGGAGCTGGATGCCGAGGGCACCGATCTGCTGGAGCAGGCGGTGGCGGAGCAGCCGGAATGCGGCCATATCCGCCCGCTGAACCGGGATCTGAACGAGCTGAAGGCGGATGGCGGCTATCATCTGGTGGCGGCCAATCCTCCCTATTTCACCGGGGGCTATGTGAGCCCGGAGGCCGCCCGCGCCACGGCCCGTCATGAGGGTGGTTGTACGCTGGAGCAGGTGGCAGCCGCGGCGGCACGCCTTCTGCGGGATGGCGGGCGCTTTGCGCTGTGCAACCGGCCGGAGCATCTGGCCCGCACCTGTTGCATCCTCAGTGCGGCAGGGCTGGAGCCAAAGCGGCTGGTGTTTGCCAAGCAGACCCCGAAGGATGCCCCCTGGCTGTTCCTGCTGGAAGCACAGAAAAACCGAAAACCCGGCCTTCGTTTTGAGCCGGATATCTATATGGCGGACGAAACCGGCCGCCCCAGCCTGCAGCTGCAGGCCATCTACCGGCAGGGCATGTGATCACATCGCCGCCGGATGCAACCCAAGGAGGAGCCAGTTATGGCCGGAACACTGTATATTGTGGCAACGCCCATCGGAAATCTGAATGATATGACCCCTCGGGCGGCCGCTACCTTCGGCAGCGTGGATTTTGTTGCCGCCGAGGATACCCGCGTTACCCTGAAGCTGCTGAATCATCTGGGGCTGAAAAAGCCGCTGGTGAGCTATTATGAGCACAACAGCAAGGAAAAAGGCCAGTATATTCTGGATCGTATTGCCGCGGGCGAAAGCTGCGCCTTGTGCAGCGATGCGGGCATGCCTGCCATTTCGGACCCGGGCGAGGAGATCGTGCGGGACGCGCTGGCCCAGGGCATCCCGGTGGTGCCGGTCCCGGCGGCTTCCGCCTGTGTCACGGCGCTGGCGGTTTCCGGTCAGGATACCAGCCGCTTTGTGTTTGAGGGTTTTCTGCCGGTGGCGGCAAAGCCCCGCAAGCAGCGGCTGGAAAGCCTTGCGGGCGAGACGCGCACCATGATTTTTTACGAAGCGCCCCACAAGCTGCGGGGCACGCTGGAGGATCTGGAAAAGACCTTTGGCGGGCAGCGAAGCATTACCCTGACCCGGGAGCTGACCAAGCTGCATGAGGAGATCCGCAAGACTACGCTGGAGGAGGCCTGCGCCTACTATCAGGAGAATGCGCCCCGGGGTGAGTATGTGCTGGTGGTGGCAGGCGGTGAGGCCGAGACCACGCCGCAGGAGCAAATTACGCTGGAACAGGCCGCGCAGGCAGCGCGCAGACTGATGGAAGAAGGCATGCCCCCCAGCGCGGCGGCCAAAAAAGCAGCTCAGGGCACGGCCTTTTCCAAAAGCCAGGTCTATCGCCTGCTGATCAAGGAGGATGAGGAATGAAAGAGATTCTGATTTTATCCGACAGCCATGGCTGTTATCCGCTGGTACAGAAAGCGGTGGAGGCGCAGCCCCACGCCAGCGGAATCATTTTTCTGGGCGACGGGTTAAAGGATATTGAGCGCCTGCAGGCCGAGGGCTGTACGCTTCCGGTGTATGCGGTGCGGGGAAACTGTGATTTCTCTTCGCTTTACCCGGCGGAGGCACTGGAGGTATTTGAACACAACCTGATCTTCTTCTGCCATGGGCATCATTACGGGGTCAAGTATACGCTGGATGATTTTGCCCGGGCGGTGAAGGATCGGGGCGCGGCCATCGGTTTGTTCGGCCATACGCATCTGCCCACGCTGGAAGAGCGGGACGGCGTGACCCTGTTCAATCCGGGCAGCATTGGCGCACCCCGGTTTGGCGGGCCCAGCTACGGTCTGCTGCAGCTGTATGAAAACGGAGAAGTTAAACTTCAGCACAAGGAACTGATTATATGGTAACCGCTCCCCTCTTTGTTTCCCAGGCGGACAGCACCAACAGCTGGTGCCGCCGAAAGCTAGAGCAGCTGCCGGATGGCTTCGCGGTGTATACCACCTGTCAGACTGCCGGACGTGGCCGCCGCGGCCGGGCCTGGGCAAATGCGCCGGGCCAGGGGCTGTATTATACGGTGGTGTGCAAACGACCGATGGCAGACCCGGCGGCGCTTCCGCTTGCAGCCAGTCTGGCTGCAATGAATGCGCTGGAAGAACAGGTGGGAATACGCTGTCAGGTGAAATGGCCCAACGATCTGATCTGGCAGGGCAAAAAGCTGGGTGGCATTCTGTGCGAAGCGGCCCAAGGGGCGATTCTCTGTGGCATCGGGATCAACCTGATGCAGGATGAGGCGTATTTTGCCCAGAATGGCCTTGCTCACGGTGTTTCGGCGGTGCAGATTCCGGGATGCAGGATGAATGAGAACACCCCTGAGGCGCTGGCACAGGCGCTGAGCGAGGTGTTTTCCGATGGGATGGAACTGTTTTACCGACAGGGCTTTGCGGCGATCCGGCGGGAATATCTGGCCCGATGCGCCAATCTTGGCCGGCATGTGAATTTTGACGGCGGAGAAGGCCGGGCGGTGGATGTGGACGAAGCGGGCCGGCTGGTGGTAAAGACCGAAGCGGGCACCCAGGCGGTATTCACCGGCGAGGTGACCGTGCAGGGCATCTACGGCGCAGAATAAAGGAAAAAGACAGCCCATGGATGGGCAGCAGGAAAACGTGCTGCCCATCCATGGGCTGTTTTGTTTTTGGTATGAGGTTTGTATTTGTCGGCCCGAGGGGCGGAAAAGGCAACTGGAGGTGTTCGCTGAGGAAAACCGGGTGCGAACCAGCAAACGTGTGTAATTTCGCTGCCGGTCGGGTAGGCAAAAAGGGTGCTGGCGGTACTTGCTGAGGAAAACCGGGTGTCAATCAGCAAACATGTGTAATTCCGCTGCCGGTCGGGTGGGCAAAAAGGGTGCTGGTGATACTTGCTGAGGAAAACCGGGTGCGAATCAGCAAACGTGTGTAATTCCGCTGCCGGTCGGGTAGGCAAAAAGGGTGCAGGCGGTACTTGCTGAGGAAAACCGGGTGCGAATCAGCAACCGTGTGCGATTCCGCTGCCGGTCGGGTAGGCAAAAAAATTCCCCTCCGTGCTTGCGGACCACGGAGGGGTGTAAGGGGTATCGCTTTGGTGTGAGGAGGAATCATGTACAGAACATCGGTTGCGGCTCCGCTGTTCTGTGATTCTTAGTATACCCACAAGTTGCGGAAGAAGTTTTAAAGCACTATGAACATTTTGTAAATTGCGGTACAGCCAAAATTTGGGCAGAAAAAGAAAAGCCGGCACGCAACTGCGCACCGGCTGAAGGAGCTGCTGAACTTACTTTACGCTGAGCGCGGCGGCCACCGGCTCCACCTCGACCTTTTTGTCCTCTTCAAAATGAACGGACTTTAAATAGGTGGAGAACTGCTCGATGGTGTAATGCCCGCAGGACCGGGGCAGCGCCAGCTGGGTCTTTTTGCCGGTGAATACAACCACGGTCTCCACCGGAACATTCTTGATCTTTGCCTCAAACAGCGCCTGGCGCACAGCGCGGGCGCTCTGTTCGGCACGCTTCAGGGGGTTGGTAAATACCCGGCGCTGGCCGTTCATTTCCTGTACCCACTCGGAATCGGAAACCTGACCGTAAATGGTTCCGCCGTATCCCAGGCATTTCACACCCAGAACACCGAACCAACCTACCAGCAATGCGTCCAGATCTGCGCTGATCTTGTCGTTGCCGATCTGTACCGGCTCCACCACACGGAATTCATTGGTGGCTGCATACCGACGCAGCTGCCGCAGCACCGCCTCGGCGTTTTCGTGCTCATCGTCCGGAATGGGGCCGGCCTTGGCCGCTTTTTCGGTTTTGCGCGCGGGGCTCAGCAGATATACGGCAACGCCGAAAATCACCACTACCACCAACACCGCGGCGATCTGAATGATCAGTTCAGGGGTCATGATCGAAACACTCCTTTTTCATGGCACGGTTCGCCGCGCCTAATGTTTCTATTGTAGCAAAGCCGCGCCCCAATTGCAACGGCCCCTGTCCCCGGCGGATGTCTGCGCAATAACCGGAAAAACAAAAGAACCTGCAAGCTTTTCAGCCTGCAGGTTCTGATGGTGCGCTGGAAGGGATTCGAACCCCTGACCTTCTGATTCGTAGTCAGACACTCTATCCAACTGAGCTACCAGCGCATCTCGTTTGCAACCGTCTTGTGCGGTGCAAGAAATATATTATCAGATTCCTTTTCGATTGTCAACGCTTTTTTTGAAATTTTTTAAATTTTTTTGCGGGGTCTCAATTTGGGCCCTTTTGCTCTGCCCTTTCCTCTCTGTTTTCGGATCAACGGCCTCCTTATATCAGATCAAGAAAGCGGCCCCGGCCAAAACTGCTTCGGAAGTTTTTATGGAAGCGGGAGGGCTGAGAAAGAAAGGAATGTGGGTTTTCATCCTTTTTTCACATTTTTGCCCGTTCCGCGCGGCAGGAACTGTCGTCAGCAAGCAAACACCTCGCTTTTTGTGCAGAATGAAAAAATATGTACTTCACATGAATACAAATTCTGCTCTTATGCTACTATAATAAAGACAAAAAGATATGCAGTGGCTGGGAAAATGGCCTTGGAATGGGAAAAGAAGGCCTGATTTTCAAAGAAATACAGCGAAAATTTGAAAAAGAGCGTTGACAAATTTAGTAGAATAAAGTAGTATATATTTTGTATCTGTGTACGCGCAGTCCCCGAGATCATCGAACAAACAACACGGCGTTCTCAGCAAACGCACAGCCAAAAGGCTGTGTGCCGGGGGCGCTTGTTTTTGAGAGACGGTCAGTTCTGCGCGTATTTTGATTCGAGCGTTTACCCGCAGCGCGCGGGCAAAGGTTAAAGATGATAAGGAGTGAAAGAGATGGTAAAATACGCCATCAAGCGCATCGCCATGGGTCTTCTGAGCCTGTTCATCGTGGCGACCCTCACCTTTTTCCTCATGCAGGCCGTTCCCGGCGGTCCCTTCATGTCGGAAAAAGCCATCAGCGCCCAGGCTATGGCCGCGCTGGAAGCAAAATACGGCCTTGACCAACCGGTCATGGTGCAGTACAAGAATTACCTGGTCAACGCCCTGCATGGCGACTTCGGTCCCAGCCTGAAGCAGCGCGGCCGTGACGTGAGCGACATCATCGCCACCAAGTTCCCGGTCTCTGCCCGTCTGGGCGGCGCCGCTGTGGTGGTTGCTCTGGTTGTCGGCATCCCCATGGGCTGTCTGGCTGCCTATCACCGCGGCAAGTGGGCCGACAACCTGATCATTTTCTTTGCCACCTGCGGCATCGCGGTACCCAGCTTTGTTACCAGCTCGGTGCTGATCTATACATTCGGTTCAAAACTTAAGCTATTGCCAACCATCGGCCTGGACTCGCCGGCTTCTTACATCATGCCGGTGACCGCTCTGGCCTTCTATCCCACCGCCTACATCGCCCGCCTGATGCGTTCCAGCCTGCTGGATGTTATGGGCCAGGATTACATGCGTACCGCACGCGCCAAGGGTGTTTCCGGCTTCAAGACACTGTTCAAGCACGCTCTGCGTAACGCCATCCTGCCCGTTGTCACCTACGTGGGCCCCATGCTGGCCGGCCTGCTGGTTGGTTCCTTTGTTGTGGAAAAGATCTTCACCATCCCCGGTCTGGGCCGTGAGTTCGTTTCCGCCATCACCAACCGCGACTACATGATGATCATGGGCACCACCATCTTCCTGGCGGCTCTGGTCATCGCCATCAACGTGGTCGTCGATATCCTGTACAAGATCATCGACCCGCGCATCAAGCTGAAGTAAGGAGGATACAGAAAAATGGATATGAAAAAGAATCCTTTGAGCTTTCAGCTGGACCTGAAGCCGGAAGATTTTCTGCCCGCCTCCAAGGATGAGCAGGAAAGCCTGGTGGTCATGCGCGAAAGCGTGAGCTTCTGGAAGGACGGCCTGCGCCGTTTCCGCAAAAACAAGATCGCCATGGTAAGCCTGGTGGTCATCCTTATCATCATGTTCTTCGCCTTTATCGTGCCCATGTTCTACCCCTACAGCTACGAACAGCAGGTGCGCGGCAGCGAGAACCTGGCTCCCATGGAGTATTCTGCCCAGGAGCTGGAGCGCATCGCCGCCGGTGAGAGCGTGTTCCCCCACATCGCGGGTACCGACAAGCTGGGCCGTGACTACGCCATCCGGCTGATGATCGGCGCCCGGATCAGCCTGCTGGTTGGTATCGTGGCCAGTGCCATGATCCTGGTTATCGGCTCCATCTATGGCTCCATCTCCGCCTTCTTCGGCGGCTGGGTGGATATGATCATGATGCGTATCACCGATATCATCTACACCATCCCCGATATTCTGCTGATTATTCTGCTGGGCTTCGCCCTGAAAGCGCCTCTGGAGAGTCTGGCTGCGATGCCCGGCTTCGGCTGGCTGCAGACCCTGGGCCCCAACCTGGTCAGCATCTTCATCGTGTTTGCGCTGCTGTACTGGGTCAGCATGGCCCGTATCGTGCGCAGCCAGATCCTGACCCTGAAGGAAGCGGAATACGTCACCGCTGCCCGGGCTCTGGGCGCCTCCAATGGCCGCATCATCAAAAAGCACCTGCTCACCAACTGCATCGGTACCCTGATCGTTACCACCACCCTGCAGATCCCCTCGTCCATCTTCACCGAGAGCTTCATGAGCTTTTTGGGCATGGGCGTTGCGGTTCCCCTGCCCAGCCTGGGCAGCCTGGCTACTGATGCGCTGAAGGGCATGAACACCTATCCTCACCTGCTGTTCCTGCCTGCTGCCATCATCAGCATCATCATCCTGAGCTTCAACCTGCTGGGCGACGGCCTGCGTGACGCCTTCGACCCGAAGCTGAAAAACTAACGAAAGGAGAAGCGAACCATGAGTGATCTTTTGCTTGATATCAAAAACGAACGCCTCTCCTTCTTCACCCCCGCGGGCGAGGTGAAGGCACTGAACAATGTGTCCTTCTCCATGAAGCAGGGCGAGGTTCTGGGCATCGTGGGCGAGTCCGGTTCCGGTAAGTCCGTTACCGCTTACTCTCTGATGGGCCTGACCGCTTACCCCGGCAAGCTGATCGGCGGTGAGCTGCGTTTCAACGGCCACGAAGTGGAAAAGATGACCGAGAAGGATTTCCGCAAAATGCGTGGTGAAGAGATCTCCATCATCTTCCAGGACCCCATGACCAGCCTGAACCCGGTGTACACCATCGGCAATCAGATTGTGGAAATGGTGCGCCTGCACACCAACAAAAACAAGAAGGAAGCCTATGCCCGCGCCAAGGAGCTGCTGGAGCTGGTGGGTATCAACGAGCCCGAACGCCGCCTGAAGCAGTATCCGCACGAGCTGTCCGGTGGTATGCGTCAGCGCGTGATGATCGCCATCGCTCTGGCCTGTGAGCCCAAGCTGCTGATCGCCGACGAGCCCACCACCGCGCTGGACGTGACCATCCAGGCCCAGATTCTGGAGCTGATGATGGAGCTGCGCAAAAAGCTGGGCATGAGCATCATCATGATCACCCACGACCTGGGCGTCGTGGCCAGCATGTGCGAGAAGATCGCCGTTATGTACGCCGGTAAGATCGTGGAATACGGTACCACCGACGAGATCTTCTACAATCCCAAGCACGAGTACACCAAGGGCCTGATCAACTCCATTCCCAAGCTGAACCAGAAGGAGAAGGAGCGTCTGGTGCCCATCGAAGGCAGCCCTGTGGACCTGCTGAATCCTCCGGCCGGCTGCCCCTTCGCGCCCCGCTGCAAGAGCTGCATGAAGATCTGCCTGCGTCAGATGCCTCCGCGCACCGACCTGAGCGATACCCATTACACGCAGTGCTGGCTGCTGCAGAAGGCCGAGTTTGAAGCCAAAGGAGGGAAAGCCGAATGAGCGAGCAGAAAAAACTGGTTGAGGTTCAGCATCTCCAGCAGTACTTCAATGCCGGCGGCTTCGGTAAAAAGCGCCGTTACGTCCAGGCTGTGGACGATGTGAGCTTCTTCATCAACAAGGGCGAGACCCTGGGTCTGGTAGGTGAGTCCGGCTGCGGCAAGACCACCACCGGCCGTACCCTGCTGCGCCTGTATGAGCCCACCGATGGCCGTATCATCTATGACGGCAACGTGATCTACGATTCCGGCAAGCTGCCCGATTCTGAAAAGAAGATCGCGGTGGACATGCTGCCCTATCGCCGCAAGATGCAGATCGTGTTCCAGGATCCCTATGCTTCTCTGGACCCCCGTATGACCATCGGCGATATCGTGGGCGAAGCCATTGACATCCACAAGCTGGCTGCCAACGACAAGGATCGCCACGACCGCATCATCAGCATGCTGCAGCGCGTTGGCCTGAACTCTGAGCATGCCAACCGCTACCCGCACGAGTTCTCCGGCGGTCAGCGTCAGCGCGTGGGTATCGCCCGCGCTCTGGCGGTGAACCCTGAGTTCATCGTGTGTGACGAGCCTGTTTCTGCGCTGGACGTGTCCATCCAGGCTCAGGTTGTCAACATGTTCGAGGATCTGCAGAGCGAGATGGGTCTGACCTATCTGTTCATTGCCCACGATCTGAGCATCGTGAAGCACATTTCCAACCGCATCGGTGTTATGTATCTGGGCAAGCTGGTGGAGCTGGCCGACAGCTACGAGCTCACCTTCCACAGCGTGCATCCCTATACCCGCAGCCTGATTTCTGCCATTCCCATTGCGGACCCCAAGGCCGCACGGGAATCCAAGCGTATCGTGCTGGAGGGCGATGTGCCCAGCCCGCTGAATCCCCCTTCCGGCTGCCGTTTCCGCACCCGCTGCCCCTATGCGGATGAGCAGTGCGCCTGCGAGGTGCCCGAGTTCAAGGAGGTTTCCTCCGGCCACTGGGCTGCCTGCCACCACCTGGATCGGGTGAAATAAGTGCATTTCAAGAATCCCCACTGCATTTGCAGTGGGGATTCTTTTTTGTACCCGCGCTTATTGCGGCGAAAAAGTTACAAATGATTTTGCAAAAACCGGGAGTTTTTGTCCAAACAGGGAGAAACTGTCGCGCAATTGCTGCAAAAAGATGTGGCAATCCCGTGAAAAAATCATGAAAAAAGACAAAATTTTTACAAAGACAAAAATACACTTGCACTTTTTTGGGATAAAGTGCTACAATGTTACCAAGCCAATCGCAGCGGACACAATTGTTCGCAGTGAAAAAACACTTCGCTCCGGCCCTTGCGGGGCAGAGCGGAAAAGGGTAAAACCAAATTCAGGAGGAAAGCAACCATGAAAAAGATGTTAGCTCTCGTGCTGGCTGCCGTGATGGCGTTCAGCATGGCTGCCTGCGGCGGCGGCTCCGGCTCCACTGCAACCAGCGGCGCTACCAGCACCGATTCCACCGCGGCCAGCGGTTCTGCCACTGCCGCTACCGGCGTTACCGTTCAGGTAGGTCCCAACCCCGAGACTCTGGACCCCGCGCTGAACAGCGCCATTGACGGCGCCAACATGCTGATCACCGCTTTCGAGGGCCTGCTGATTGTGGACGAGAACAACCAGGTTCAGCCCGGCCAGGCCGAGAGCTATGAGGTCAGTGAGGATGGCCTGACCTGGACCTTCCACCTGCGTGAGGGCCTGAAGTGGTCTGACGGCACCGATCTGGATGCCAACGACTTCGTGTATACTTACAAGCGCGTTGCGGATCCCAACACCGCTGCTCCCTATTCCGCCACTGCCGTGGGCATGATCGCCGGCTATGAAGAGGCCATGAACGGCAATCCCGACGCTCTGCAGGTTGAAGCTCCCGATGCTCTGACCTTCGTGGTACACCTGAGCTACCCCTGCACCTACTTCGATAAGCTGGCTGCCTTCGCTACCCTGAGCCCCGTGCAGCAGGAGACCATCGAAGCCAATGGCGATTCCTGGGCCACCGCTCCCGAGACCTACGTCTCCAATGGCCCCTACTACATGACTGAGTGGACCGTTGGTCAGCAGATCGTGTTCAGCAAGAACCCCTACTACAAGGGCGGCTGGGACACCAGCAAGATCGTTTCCGAGACCATCACCTTCCTGCTGATGGAAGACTCCACCGCTGCTTACACTGCCTATACCACCGGCCAGGCCCAGCTGATCAAGGACGTTCCCACTGAGGAAATCCCCAGCCTGACCAAAGCCGAGGATGGCGGCGACTTCTATGTTGATCCCATCATGGGCACCTACTACCTGAGCATGAACGATCAGGTCGAGCCCTTCAACGATGTGAATGTACGTAAGGCTCTGAGCCTGGCCATCGACCGTGAGTATGTTGCCAACACCCTGATGCAGGGCACCTACTCCCCCGCTTACAAGCTGACCGGCCCTGGCATCACCGATGCTGACGGCAGCTCCTACATGGATAATTCCGATTACGATGTGATCCCCACCGATTACGAGGAAGCCAAGAAGCAGGCTCAGGAGGCTCTGGCTGAGGCCGGTTACCCGAACGGCGAAGGCTTCCCCACCATCACCTACTCCACCAACGATTCCGGCTACCACAAGGCCGTGGCTGAGTACCTGCAGCAGTGCTACAAGGATGTTCTGGGCATCAACCTGGAGGTTGAGGTTGTAGAATGGTCCTCCTTCACCCCGCAGCGTCGTGCTGGTGACTACCAGATGGCCCGTAACGGCTGGGTATTCGACTACAACGATCCCTCCAGCATGCTGGAGCTGTTCATGACCGGCAACGGCAACAACGATGGTAAGTACTCCAACGCCGAATACGACGAGATGATGGAGAACACCAAGATCGCCGATAAGGACGAGCGTTTTGCCAACCTGCACGCCGCTGAGAAGATCGCCATGGAAGATTACGCAATGATCCCCCTGGCCTTCTACAATGACTTCTGGCTGCAGAGCTCTTCCCTGAAGGGCAGCTGGCACAGCCCCTACGGCTACTGGTACCTGCAGTACGCCTACGTTGAGTAAGGCTGTATGAGCTTCGGCTCTTCCAGAGAGCAAAGTTTCTCTGTTCAACACACAGAAGAAAAAGACCCCGGATGCTTCCGGGGTCTTTTTCTGTTGTGAAGCAGGATTGTAGCCTTTGTCCATTTGGACAAAGGATTGTGAAAGGTGCATAAGTTAGAACATGTTCTGAAACATAGAAAATACAGGTTGACGAACAAAAGAAACAAAAAAGTTACAAACCGCACATACCCATTGCACTTTTTTGGGGTAAAGTGCTACAATCCGAATAAACACCCAAGAAATTTGAATATTTATTCAAACATTCAATGGGGAAAGGCTGCTGCCCGCATCTGGAATCTGCGGGAAAAACAGCAGCCCGCAGCCGGAAAACGAGCTTACCGCGGAGCGCGTAACCGGCCGCAGGAGAAACTTTGCAAACTGCTTGAGGAGGAATACCAATTATGAAAAAAGCCTTGTCTCTGGTGCTGGCTGCCGTGATGGCATTCAGCCTGGTGGCTTGCGGCGGCAGCAGCTCTTCCACTGCCAGCGCCGGCAACGCCGGCTCCGCTTCCGGAAGCGCCACCGCCAGCAATGTGACCGTACAGATCGGCCCCAACCCCGAATCCATCGACCCGGCGCTGAACAGCACCATCGATGGCGGCAATATGCTGATCACTGCCTTTGAGGGCCTGCTGATCGTGGACGAGAACAATCAGGTTCAGCCCGGTCAGGCCGAGAGCTGGGAGGTCAGTGAGGACGGTCTGACCTGGACCTTCCACCTGCGCGAGGGCCTGAAGTGGTCCGACGGCACGGATCTGGACGCCACCGATTTTGTGTATACTTATAAGCGCGTTGCCGATTCCGACACCGCTGCTCCCTACTCGCAGACCGCCGTGGGCATGATCGCCGGTTACGACGAAGCCATGGCCGGCAATCCGGATGCTCTGCAGGTGGAAGCGCCTGATGCCAACACCTTCATCGTGCACCTGAGTTACCCCTGCACCTACTTCGACAAGCTGGCTGCCTTCGCTACCTTGAGCCCCGTGCAGCAGGAGACCATTGAGGCCAACGGCGACGCCTGGGCCACCTCTCCCGAGACCTACATCTCCAACGGCCCCTACTACATGACCGAGTGGACTGTGGGCCAGCAGATCGTGTTCAGCAAGAACCCCTACTACAAGGGCGGCTGGGACAGCGATAAGATCGTGACCGATACCATCACCTTCCTGCTGATGGAGGACTCCACCGCTGCCTACACCGCTTACACCACCGGTCAGGCCCAGCTGATCAAGGATGTTCCCACCGAGGAAATCCCCAGCCTGACCAAGGCCGAGGATGGCGGTGAGTTCTATGTGGATCCGGTTATGGGCACCTACTATCTGACCATGAACGATTCCATCGAGCCCTTCAACGATGTGAATGTGCGTAAGGCTCTGAGCCTGGCCATCGATCGTGACTACATTGCCAATACCCTGATGCAGGGTACCTACTCCCCCGCTTACAAGCTGACCGGCCCCGGCATCACCGATGCGGACGGCAGCGCCTACATGGACAAGTCCAGCGGCGAGTGGATTCCTGAGGATTACGAGACCGCCAAGGCCATGGCTCAGCAGGCTCTGGCTGATGCCGGCTACCCGAACGGTGAGGGCTTCCCAACCATCACCTATTCCACCAACGATGCAGGTTACCACAAGGCTGTGGCCGAGTATCTGCAGCAGTGCTACAAGGAAGTTCTGGGCATCAACCTGGAGATCGAGATTGTGGAATGGTCCTCCTTCACCCCGATGCGCCGTGCCGGTGACTACGAGATGGCCCGTAACGGCTGGTCCTTCGACTACAACGATCCTTCCAGCATGCTGGAGCTGTTCATGACCGGCAATGCCAACAACGACGGTCAGTACTCCAACCCCGAGTTCGATGCGATGATGGAAAACACCAAGATCGCCGACAAGGAGCAGCGTTTTGCCAACCTGCACGCTGCTGAGGAGATTGTCATGGCGGATTACTCCATGATCCCCGTGGCCTACTACAACGACTTCTGGCTGCAGAGCCCGGATCTGCAGGGCACCTGGCACAGCCCCTACGGCTACTGGTACCTGCAGTACGCTTACATCGGCGAGCCCGCTGAGGACACCACTGCCGAGAGTGAGAGTGTAGCCGACAGCACCGCTGCTGAGAGCGTCGCTTCCGAGGCCGCTTCTTCTGAGGCTGCCGAGAGCGCCGTGAGCGAGACTGCCGAGAGCGCTGCTTCCACGGAAGCTGCTGCCAGCGAGGGTGCCGAAAGCGCCTCCGCCAGCGCCGCCTGATTGGGCACGGAATACAAACACCAAAAAGAGCCCCGCAAACGCGGGGCTCTTTTTTCATACCAGCTGGCCTGTTGGCAAAAATCAGCACTCCTCTTGTTCAAACAAACAACGAGTTGTGAAAACTATATAAAAGAGGTGTGAAAAAAGAATCTTTCGGTGGAGAACTTTTCCAGAAAAGAAAACAAATTTTTTACAATTTTACAAGAGTCATTGAGCTTTTTTGGGCTAAAGTGCTACAATGCGTTCAAGACACCCGCTGCGCGCCGTGTATTTTATGAACAGACAAACAGCGGGGCCGGGGTTTGTATCTGGAACCTGCAAACCCGAAAAACGGCATGTGTGTTTGCCGGTTCTGCCTCTTCCGGGGTTGAATCGGCGCAGAGAAACTTTGCTTATCTGTAAGAGGAGGAACCGCAACATGAAAAAAGTGTTAGCACTGGTGCTGGCCGCTGCCATGGCGTTCAGCATGGTCGCTTGCGGCGGCAACAAGACTGCCACCAGCGGCTCTGCCGAGGGCACTGCCACCGGCAGCAGCAATGTGACTGTTCAGCTGGGCCCCAACCCTGAAACCCTGGATCCCGCGCTGAACAGCGCCATCGACGGCGGCAACATGATCCTGACCGCTTTCGAGGGCCTGCTGATTCTGGACGAGAACAACGAGATCCAGCCCGGCCAGGCTGAGAGCTACGAAGTGAGCGAGGACGGCCTGACCTGGACCTTCCACCTGCGTGAGGGCCTGAAGTGGTCCGACGGCACCGACCTGGATGCCAACGATTTCGTTTACACCTATAAGCGTGTGGCCGATCCCGCCACTGCCGCTCCCTACTCCGCCACTGTGGTGGGCATGGTTGCCGGCTACGACGAGGCCATGGCCGGTAATCCGGACGCTCTGCAGGTGTCTGCTCCCGATGCCAACACCTTCGTGGTGACTCTGGCTCATCCCTGCACCTACTTCGACAAGCTGGCTGCTTTTGCCACCCTGAGCCCCGTGCAGCAGGAGACCATCGAGGCCAACGGCGATTCCTGGGCCACCTCTCCCGAGACCTATGTCTCCAACGGCCCCTACTACATGACTGAGTGGACCGTGGGCCAGCAGATCGTGTTCACCAAGAACCCCTACTACAACGGCGGCTGGGATACCAGCAAGATCGTTACCGACACCATCACCTTCCTGCTGATGGAGGACTCCACCGCGGCTTACACCGCGTTCCAGACCGGCCAGGCCTCTCTGGTGCGTGACGTTCCCACCGAGGAGATCCCCAGCCTGACCGGCACCCCCGAGTTCCATGTGGATCCCATCATGGGCACCTCCTACATGAGCATGAACCTGCAGAACGAGCTGTTCCAGGACGTGAACGTGCGTAAGGCCCTGAGCCTGGCTCTGGACCGCGATTACATCGCCAACACCGTGCAGCAGGGCACCTACCTGCCTGCTTACGAGCTGACCGGCCCCGGCATCACCGATGCGGACGGCACCACCCCCTACATGGACAACTCCAACAAGGAGTGGATCCCCACCGATTACGAGGAGTCCAAGAAGCAGGCTCAGCAGGCTCTGGCTGACGCCGGCTACCCCAATGGCGAGGGCTTCCCCACCATCACCTACACCACCAACGATTCCGGCTACAACAAGGCTGTTGCTGAGTACATGCAGCAGTGCTACAAGGAAGTTCTGGGCATCAACCTGGAGATCGAGATCGTGGAATGGTCTTCCTTTACCCCGCTGCGCCGCGCCGGTGACTACGAGATGGCCCGCAACGGCTGGGTATTCGACTACAACGATCCCTCCAACATCCTGGAGCTGTTCATGACCGAGAACGGCAACAACGACGGTAAGTACTCCAACCCCGAGTTCGACGAGCTGATGAACAACACCAACATCGCCGACGTGGAGCAGCGCTTTGCCAACCTGCACGCTGCTGAGGAGATGCTGATGGGCGACTACGCCATGATCCCCATCGCTCACAACAGCGACTTCTGGCTGCAGAGCACCGATCTGCAGGGCACCTGGCACAGCCCCTACGGCTACTGGTACCTGCAGTACGCCTACATTGGCGAGCCCACTGAGGACACCACTGCCGAGAGCGAGAGCGTAGCCGACAGCACCGCCGCCGAGAGCACCGCTTCCGAGACCGCTTCTTCTGAGGCTGCTGAGAGCGCCACCTCCGAGGCTGCTTCCTCCGAAGCTGCCGAGAGCGCTTCCGCCAGCACCTCTGCTGCCGCCTGATTTGGCATCAAAACAAATCAAAGGACCTGCCCAAACGGGCAGGTCCTTTTTTGTCTGTTCAGGGAATTATGAAGTGGTTACCGGGATGACTGCTTCCCCGATGGTGATGCTTTCGATGGTATCCAGCGGAAGGATTCGGTCAAATACGCCGCTGATCTCGCAGCGGGTGCTTTCCCCTTCCGGTCGAATACCGCCGCCAAAGCCGGTCAGATCGATTTGGCTGCCGTCGGTGAGGGTAAGATAGACCGGCTGCGGGGTAAGGGCGCTGTCCGGTGTGCCGGAGCTTTCGTTTTCGCGCTGCTGCAGCGGTGTGTTTACCGTGTAGTCGATTCGCAGAGACAGCGGCGAGATGGACACGCTGTTCAGCACGGCGGTTTCTCCGTTTACGGTGAAGCTCTGCCCGCCGGCCAGCTCCAGCGAACTGTCCTCAAAGGCAAAGTCGAACCGCAGCTCCCAGGTGCCCCGGGCCAGAAGTGCCGCATCCTCGCCGATTCCCTGCTTCAGGTCGGTCAGGCGCACGGTGGCGGTGCCCGGCTTCAGCGGGGCATCTGCGGTGAGCAGCTGCACGAACTGGACGGCATTGTCGGTGGGGTTCTCGTCAAAGAACCAGGCGGTGCCATGTGTGCCGCCCGTATGTCCCACGTCGCTGTCCCATTCTCCGAAGCGAAGCGCCAGCGCTCCATCCCGGTTGGGGTCCGGGTCCGCAGTGATGGGCGCACCGTCCTCCCGATAGAGGGAATAAACGATGGCGTAGCTGTAAGTGTCGCCGATGATGGCGTCGGCCTGGACGGTTACCCCGTCCACGGTGGTGCGGGCGTCCAGCGGGTGGCTGATCCGGTCGATGATTTCGGTCTGGGCAGGTGCAGTGCCGAACACTGCGCCAAAAGCGTCGGCTGCGGGTTTCAGAGCGCCACTGGCGGCCGCGCCCAGACAAAGGGCCCCGGCAAAAGCTGCCGCCGCACCCAGTGCGCAGACCCGACGCAGCGGGATGGCCCGCCCTTTGGAGGGCTGGGCCGATTGAGCGGATTGAGTCATCAGGCGATCAATCATTTCCTGTTTCTGCTGTGGGGAAAACCGCAGCTCGTTCATGGCGTCCTTATAGGTTTTCATGCCAGTTCCTCCTGTTCCAGCAGGGTACGCAGCCGCGCCCGGCCCCGGTTCAGCCGGGTGGAGATGGTGGCCGGGTTTTCTCCCAGCAGCCGGGCGATTTCCTTTGCGGCGTAACCCTCATAATAGTACAGATAGATTACCGCCCGGTACTTGGGCGGCAGCAGCTGCACGGCGGCCAGCAGGCTTCCCTCCTCCGCCGGTGGGGCGGGTACCGGTGCGGCCTCATCCATGGCCACGGTGGTGCGTCGCCAGTGGCTCTTCAAAAGATCTTTGCAGGCGTTGGCGGTGGCACGAATGATCCATGCTTTTTCATGTTCCGGGCTTTCAAAGCTCCGGGGGCTGGTGAGCAGCTTGAGAAAAACGGTCTGGCAGATGTCCTGTGCGTCGGCGGTGCTTTTCAGGTAGGTATAGCTCAGCCGGAGGATCAGGTCGGAATAGGTATTTACCAGCCGCTCTGCCTGGCGGCGGTCCATGGGAGGATTCGTATCGCTCACTTCCTTTGCTGTGGTGTGGAAAAGCGCTTTCACCGGGAATACGACTGAGAGGGCGCGGATCTTTCAGTAAAAATAAAAAAATGCCCACTGGATGTTCCAGTGGGCACAATTGGTTGAAGAAATCAGCCGGGCACGCTGTCCAGCACGGCCTGAGCGATGGCGCCGCCCTCGGACCAGAGCCCCTCCAGCGTGGCGCAGCTCTCGTACTCCGCCGGGTTGCTCACGAAGCCCAGCTCCAGCAGCACCGCGGGGCAGATGTTGGATCGGGTCACATAGAAGGCGGAATATTTCGGACCACGGTCGTTGCGGCCGGTGGTCAGGCTCACATTTGCCGAAAGAGCGGTGGCCAGCGGCTTGCCCTCGGTGTAGAACCAGTAGGCCTCGGTGCCGCCCACCTGATTCAGATCCGCGTTCATGGCGGCACTGTTGTGGTGGATGGCGATGAAGAAATCCGGTTTCTGGCTGTTGAGCATCTCCATCCGCTCGGCCAGCGTGTAGAACACATCGGTATCCCGGGTCATGGTCACGGTGGCGCCCAGCTGCTCCAGCCGGTATTTGGCGGCCAGTGCGGCGGAAAGGTTCAGCTCGCTCTCCTGGGGGAAATCCTCCACCGGCGAGCCGGGCGCGCCCATGTCGTCGCCGCCGTGGCCCGGGTCAAGCAGCACGGTCACACCGGCCAGCGGAAGAGCCGGGTCACTGCTGCGCACGGGCTGGTGTTTCAGGGCAATGCGGCTGCCGCCCTCCGCCGTGTAGTCCACAAAATAGCCCCACAGGGGATCGCTGTCCTGGAAGGTGAAGTGCAGAGAGAAGCCGTTTTCTTCCGGCTCCACGGTCACACTGGCGCCCTCAAAGCCAAAGTTCTGCGGAAGTTCACCGGAGAAGGTGGCGGAATAAAAATGCAGCGTAAACTCGTTGCCTTCCCAGATATGGGTGTAATAGGGCGTGCCGCTGCCCGTGAAGGTCAGATATTCGATTCCGTTCTCTTCGCTGGCAGAAAGGCCGGTGAAAGCGGCCTGCGCGGTGCCTTCCTCCAGCAGCTCACAGTCCGCCGCTTTTATGTAGTTGCCATCGGGCAGCTGATAGGCGTAGGTGCGTTTGCTGCCGCTCACAAAGGAAACGCTGTCTGTTACCTCTGCCACCGCGCCCTCATAGGCGGTCATGGCGATGGTGCTGGTATCCTGATAGTCGGGAAGGGCGCTGGCCAGCGCGGAGGTCACCCGCAGCAGCTGGCCGGGCTGTGCTGCCACCGAGCCATCGGAGACGATCTCCGGTGTACCGGAGCCGCCGGAACCACTGGTGGGTGCGGGCTTGGTCAGGGTGATGGAAACCGAGGATTCCCCCTGCTGGGCGGTGAACACATTGTCGCCCTCGGCAAGGCTCACTTCCAGGCCCCACATGCCGTAGGAGCCGTAGCGCTCCACATTCTGGCCGTTCATGGTCAGGGGCTGGTTGGGGTCGGAGGTGCCCATCAGAAAGATGGTGTCGGTGTAGACCTTGCTGGCCGGATCCGGGGAGACGATGGCCAGCGTCTGGGAAAACTGCTGCTGGGCAATTTCGGGCAGACCGTCACCGGAAAGGTATTGCAGGGTCACTGCGGCGCTTTCGGTGCCGTTCACAAGGCCGGAAAGGCTGCCCAGCACCACGCCGGTGCCCGGCTGCAGCTGGCATATCGCGGCGGCAAGAGCGGGGCTCTGCTGGGCCAGGGTCAGCTCCGGCTGGCCCTCGGCGGTGTAGCGGGCGGATACACCCTCGCCACTGGGCTCATACAGCGTCAGACCATACCGGTCGGCGGTTTCGGTCATCCAGTCCTTTGCAGCCAGCTCTTCCGGCCGGTACAAAGCCACCAGCATGCCCCGCTGGGAAGCCTGCTGCATCAGGATTCGGATGGGGTCGAAGGAGGAGAACAGGCTGTCCGACTCGCTCACCATGGGGGCAGGCTCGGCGGAGTCCAGCTTGCGGGCCAGCACACCGCCGCCGGGGGTCTGGCCGGTGAGCAGCCCCGTGTTGGCGCCCTGTGCGGCTGCCTCGTCCAGCGTGCTGGACAGGAAGGTCTCCTGCTCCTGACGGGTATGACTCTCGTCGAAATATGCGGCCCAGGCATCGTCCAGCAGAACGGCCCGGATCTGGTCCGGGGTCTGCATGTGGGGCATGGCCAGGCCGGCAACACCCCGGATCAAAAGAACGATGGCAAAAATCAGCGCCGCCAGCGCAGCAGCGGCAAGAACGATCATCCCCAGGGCAAAGGGGCGACGGGTTTTTACGGGCATAATGGTTCCCCCTCTCGTGGCTGCCCCGATTGGCGGGGCTTTGAACTCATTATAGCACGTTTGCGGAGGGCTGCACAGGAAAAGCATCTGCCAATTTTTGCGTCGGGGCTTGCGGGAATGTGGTATACTGAAAGGGATACTAGGGCAACCTCGCACAATTCACGCCTGCCGGCTCAGGCGGCGTATCACGCCAAAATTTTCCGTGCTATTTTGCAAAAATGCTCGCCAATCCACCAAGGATTGGCTGCGCTTTTTGGTTCATATCACAAAAAATTTTCTGGCGCACTCCACCACCTGGAATTGTGCGGGATTGCCCTGACAACAAGAGTGTGAGGATGGATTCCATGAGCATGCAAGTACCCAAAAACGGTTTTACCCACGGCGGCAAGTTCCACGCGGACGATGTGTTCAGCACCGCGCTGCTGCGCATCCTGCGGCCGGACTTCACCGTGACCCGTGGCTTCTCTGTGCCGGAGAACTTCGACGGCATTGTTTACGACATTGGCAACGGCCCCTTCGACCATCACGCGGCGGATCGGGCCGAGCGCCCCAACGGGGTGCCTTATGCGGCTTTCGGCTTGCTGTGGCGGGAGTTCGGCGCACAGCTGGTGGGGGAAAATCAGGCCCGTCTGCTGGACGAGAACTTTGTGCAGCCGCTGGATCTGAACGACAACACCGGCGAAAGCTGTCTGCTGGCGGATGCCATCGGCGGTTTCAATCCCCTGTGGGATCAGCCCCGGGATCCGGATGAGTGTTTTGCACGGGCAGTGGATTTTGCCCAGGTGATTCTGGAGAATAACATCGAAGCGGCCCGGGCGGTGAAGCGGGCGGACGCGCTGGTGCAGAAGGCCTATGCGGAAAGCAGGGATGGCATTGTGATTCTGCCCTGCTATGCCCCCTGGAAAAACGCCCTCTACCGCAGCGACGCGCTGTTTGTGGTGTATCCCAGCCAGCGGGGCGGCTGGTCGGCCCAGTGTGTGAACGACCGGTTGACCAAGCGGCCCAAGAAGCCCTTCCCCATGGGCTGGGCAGGCCAGCCGGAGGAGCATCTGCGCAAATCCTCCGGCATTGCCACCCTGCGTTTCTGCCACGCCAGCCGGTTTCTGATCACCGCCGAGACCAAAGAGGACGCCATCGCCGCCTGCTATTTTGTGCTGCGGGGCGGCAAAAAATAAGTTTGCAGAATAAGGACGGAACCTTCCATGGAACAGAACAATCTGCCGGCTCCCGCCTATGTGTATATGATGCGCTGCGCCAACGGTGCGCTGTACACCGGCTGGACCAATGACCTGCTGCGCCGGCTGCGGGCCCACGCCAGTGGTAAGGGGGCAAAATACACCCGGGGTTTCGGGGGCGAGACGCTGGCCTATGCCGAGCTGCTGGAGGATAAAACCGCCGCGCTGCGCCGGGAAGCAACCCTCAAAAAGTGCAGCAAGGAGGAAAAGGAGGCGCTTGCCTCCGGGTTCGATCCGGCCCGCTTTGTGCTGCTGCGGCCGGCTCGCCCGGCGGACGCCGAGGCGGTGCTGGGCATTTACAGCCACTATGTGCTGCACTCCACCGCATCCTTTTTGTATCAGCCGCCCAAACTGGAGGATTACCGACGGGAGATGCGAGCCCTCTGCCGCCGCCTGCCCTTTTTCCTGGCGGAGAACGCACTGGGGCAGGCGCTGGGTTACGCCTGTGCCCATCCCTGGCGCTACGGCACCGGCGCTTACGCGTGGGACACCGAGACCACCATCTACCTTGCCCCGGAGGCCCGGCGGCTGGGTGTGGGCAGTATGCTGTATCACGCGCTGCTGGCGGCGCTGTGCCGCCAGGGCTACTGGAACGCCTATGCGGTGCTGGCGGATCCCAACCCCGCCAGCGAAGCCTTTCATGAGCGGTTTGGCTTTGTGTGCGAGGGGCGGCAGGCCCGCTGCGGGCTGAAAAACGGCTGGCAGGGTGTGAGCTACTGGCTCATGGATCTGGCCCCCGGCCGCACCGACCCGCCCGCAGAAGAGCCCCGCGCTCCGCTGCCCGGAGAGCTGGCCGCGCTGGCTGCCGCCACCCGTCAGGGCGCGGACTGGAAGCAGCTGGCCGGGCTGGAGCCGGATGAGAAGAATAAGGAGCAGTGAATCGGATGGAACGGGAAATTACGCCGGGGCGTTACCGGCACTTCAAGGGCAATTATTATCAGGTGGAGGGCGTTGCCCGTCACAGTGAGACCGACGAGCGGCTGGTGGTATATCGGCCGCTGTACGGCGAGGGTGGCCTGTGGGTGCGCCCCTACGAAATGTTTGCAGGCCCGGTGGACCGGGAAAAATACCCGGACGCGGACCAGACCTGGCGCTTTGAGCGGGTTGGAGACTGAGCCCTGCCCGAAAATGAAAAAAGCGCAAAAGCCATTTTGGCTTTTGCGCTTTTTGTCAAACCGATTCCTTCAGGATGCGGCCGTCCGTGCTGATCACGGCAACCTTCACATCCAGTGCCTTGCCGCTGGCGGCCACCGCCCGCTGCACGGCGTATTCCATCCCGCCGCAGCAGGGCACCTCCATGCGCACTACGGTCAGGCTGCGGATGTTGTTGGCCGCCAGAATGGCGCCCAGCTTTTCGGAATAATCCACCATGTCCAGCTTGGGGCAGCCGATCAGGGTTACCCGGCCGGCCATGAACCGGCTGTGCAGGCCTGCGTAGGCGTAGGCGGTGCAGTCGGCGGCGATGAGCAGGTCGGCTCCTTCAAAATAGGGGGCGTTCACCGGAGCCAGCTTGATCTGTACCGGCCACTGGCGCAGGCAGCTGGCGGGCTCCTCACTGGGCACAGCGGCTGCGGGCTGCGGGTTCAGCGCCCGGCTGCGGCTGCCGGGGCAGCCGGTGTGGGCGGGGGTGCCGGTCTTTGCCTTGTTGGCCAGTACGGCGGCTTCGTCGTAAGCGGCGGCCTCCCGCTCTTCAAAGGAGATGGCCCCGGTGGGGCAGGCGGGCAGGCAATCGCCCAGGCCATCGCAGTAGTCGTCCCGCAGCAGGCGGGCCTTGCCGTTTACCATGCCGATGGCTCCCTCGTGGCAGGCCGCGGCGCAGGCGCCGCAGCCGTTACAGGCGGCTTCGTCGATTTTAATGATTCTACGGATCATAGCAGCAGTTCCTTCCTTTCACGCCCACCGGGCGCAGCTCACAATCAGATTCTGTACCCAGTATACCCGGTGGATGTCAAATATTCTGTTTGAAATCAAACAAAATGAAAAGAATATAATCCTATTGACAAGATGGGAAATATGGCGTATCATATCGCTATCCTGAATTTTCCACGGAAAGGCGGCGTGTGCAATGAATCGGATGTATCTTTGCCCGGCGGCCGGAGGTCTGGCCCGATGTTGAACCGGCCGGGCGCGGGGCCCGTACCGGATGCAGTCCAATCGAACCAGAAACAGAAAAGGAGAATGAACCATGTCCAAGATCTACACCGCGGCGGATCAGCTGATCGGCCGCACTCCCCTGCTCCGCCTTGTCCGCCTGGAACAGCAACTGGGCCTGAATGCCGTGCTGCTGGCAAAGCTGGAATCCTTCAATCCCGCCGGTTCGGTGAAGGACCGGGTGGCCAAGGCCATGCTGGATGATGCCGAGGCGAAGGGCCTGATCGGCCCGGGCGGCACCATTATTGAGCCCACCAGCGGCAACACCGGCATCGGCCTTGCCTCGGTGGCGGCGGCCCGGGGCTACCGGGTGATCATCGTCATGCCGGACACCATGTCGGTGGAGCGTCGCCAGCTGATGATGGCCTATGGGGCCGAGCTGGTGCTCACCCCCGGCGCCAGGGGGATGACCGGCGCCATCGAAAAGGCAAAGGAGCTGGCGAGCCAGACCCCCGGCAGCTTTATCCCCGGCCAGTTCGAAAATCCCGCCAACCCGGACGCCCACTACCGCACCACCGGCCCCGAGATCTGGGAGGATACCGACGGCAAGATCGACCTGTTTGTGGCCGGTGTGGGCACCGGCGGCACCATTACTGGTGTGAGCCGTTACCTGAAGGAACAGAATCCGGCCATCCATGTGGCCGCGGTGGAGCCGGCGGATTCGCCGGTGCTGTCCGGCGGGAAAGCCGGCCCCCACAAGCTGCAGGGCATCGGCGCGGGCTTTGTACCGGATGCTCTGGATCAGAACGCCTATGATGAGGTGCTTACCGTGACCACCGAGCAGGCCTTTGAGGCCAGCCGGGCCCTGGGCCGGGCAGAGGGCGTACTGGCGGGCATTTCTTCCGGCGCGGCGCTGGCGGGCGCCATCCGGCTGGCAAAGCTGCCGGAGAATGCGGGCAAGACCATCGTGACCCTTCTGCCGGACACCGGCGACCGGTATCTGTCCACCGGGCTGTTCACCGCAGAGGGATGAAAAACAGATTTTCCATAACAAAAAGGGAGGAGCGTTTTTAACGCTCCTCCCTTTTTGGTCCAAATGGCCCGCCACACACAAACGGCCAGGAGGTCTTATGGCGGGCCTTACGGCAGAGAAAGAGAAAATGGAGAACGACGGCTCACAGCAGATGCACCGCAACCACCAGACCGGCAAACACGATGGAAACCATGCTGGTGAGCTTGATCAGGATGTTGATGGAGGGGCCGCTGGTGTCCTTGAAGGGATCGCCCACGGTGTCGCCCACTACGGCGGCCTTGTGACAGTCGCTGCCCTTGCCGCCATGGGCGCCGCTCTCGATGTACTTTTTCGCGTTGTCCCACGCGCCGCCGGAGTTGGCCATCATCACGGCCAGCACAAAGCCGGTAACGGTGGTGCCTGCCAGCAGGCCGGCCACGCCTTCCACGCCCAGGATCAGGCCCACCACAACGGGTACGATCACTGCGATCAGGGCGGGAGCCAGCATCAGCTTCTGGGCGCTGCGGGTGCACATATCCACGCAGGAGGCATAGTCCGGTTCAGCCTTGCCTTCCATCAGGCCCTTGATTTCCTTGAACTGGCGGCGAACCTCCACCACGATGCTCTGGGCCGCCTTGCCCACCGCGTCCATGGTCAGGGCCGCGAACAGGAAGGGCAGCATGCCGCCGATGAACAGACCGATCAGGGTGGTGGGATTGGTGATGGACAGATCCAGCACAATGTCCGGATCAATCTGGTGAACCTTGTCGATGTAGGAGGCAATCAGCGCCAGTGCGGTCAGGGCCGCGGAACCGATGGCGAAGCCCTTGCCGGTGGCGGCGGTGGTGTTGCCCAGGCTGTCCAGCGCGTCGGTACGCTGGCGAACCTGTGCGGGCATGTGGGTCATCTCGGCAATGCCGCCCGCATTGTCCGCAATGGGGCCGTAGGCGTCGGTGGCCAGGGTGATGCCCAGGGTGCTCAGCATGCCAACGGCGGAAACGCCCACGCCATACAGGCCCATGTTGAAGTCCTCGGCGCCGCCGCTGCAGAAGTAGCTCAGCAGGACGGAAATGCCCACGATCACAACGGGAGCCACGGTGGAAAGCATGCCCAGAGACAGGCCGCTGATGATTACGGTGGCGCTGCCGGTCTCACTGGAGGCCGAGAGCTTTCGGGTGGGAGAATAGCTGTCCGAGGTGTAGTATTCGGTGAGCGCGCCGATGATCACACCGGCGGCCAGACCGCTGATCACCGCGATGAACACGCCGGTGGCGTGCTCGGCGGGCAGCAGCCAGTGGATGGCGAACCAGGCACAGATGGCGATCAGCACGCTGCTGATGTATGTACCGGTGCGCAGGGCGGTCAGCAGATTCTTCTGGCTGGCGCCCTCCTTGGTCTTTACGAAGAAGGTGCCCACGATGGAGCACAGCACGCCCAGCGCGGCCAGCAGCATGGGAACGCCCACGCCCTGCATGCCGAAGCCGGCAGCCACGGCCAGCGCGCTGGTGGAAACGATGGAGCCCACATAGGATTCATACAGGTCGGCGCCCATGCCGGCCACGTCGCCCACGTTGTCGCCCACGTTGTCTGCGATAACGGCGGGGTTGCGGGGGTCATCCTCCGGAATGCCCGCTTCCACCTTGCCCACCAGGTCGGCGCCAACGTCCGCCGCCTTGGTGAAGATGCCGCCGCCCACACGGGCGAACAGCGCCATGGAGGAAGCGCCCATGCCGAAGGTGAGCATGTTGGAGGTGATGTTCTGAATCAGGATCTCCTGGCTGGCCACCGGATCAATGGCGGTGTACCAGAAATGGAGGAAGAAATACCAGACGCTCAGGTCCAGCAGGCCCAGACCCACCACGGTGAAGCCCATGACCGAGCCGGCGCTGAAGGCCACCCGCAGGCCCTTGTTCAGGCTGTTCGAGGCGGCGTTGGCGGTGCGGCAGTTGGCCATGGTGGCGGTGCGCATGCCAATAAAACCGGACAGGCCGCTGAAGAAGCCGCCGGTCAGGAAGGCGAAGGGGGTAAAAAAGCTCAGAAAGCCCAGAGAAGCCATAATCAGCAGGATCACAAAGACCACCGCGAAGAAGATGGCCACGCCCTTGTACTGGCGTTTTAAGTAGGCGGTGGCACCGTTGCTCACCGCGGCCGAGATCTTTGCCATCTGGGCGGAGCCCTGAGGTTCTTTCTTTACCCGGGCAAACATGGCCGCCGCAAACAGCAGGGCAAGCACGGAGCCTGCCGTAACAAAGTACATCGCGCTCATGATCGAATGATCCCTCCTTGTTCAAAACACCGGCAAAGCCGGGGTGTACCACGCGAAAAACGCTTCAGGGGTAACGAAGCGAAAATTCCGCTGTTGCCTTCATTATAGAACGAAACCCCCGGAAAAACAAGAATGATGCACAAAATATTTTTTAAGCTATAAAATATTTTGTAAAAATAGTTGAAAACGTATTTCCTTTACTGCAGGAAAGGATTATAATAGACTAAACACAATGGACGACCATGCGATTCTGCCGTTTTTTACGGAAAAGCAGTTGCGTCCCCGGAAAGTTTTCTGCTACAATGTGTTAAAGCGAAAAAGTGAGCGAGGGCGAAAAGGCATGAAGCGAGGGCTAGTACTGGCGGGCGGCGGAGCCCGCGGCAGCTACCAGGTGGGGGTATATCAGGCGCTGACCGAGCTGGGCTGGCGGCCGGATGTGATTACCGGCACCTCGGTGGGCTGCCTGAACGGCGCCATGTTCGCCACCGGTCAGTGGGCCACCGCCCGGGACATGTGGCTCACCATCGACACCCGTCAGGTGATCACCGATCCGCCGGACCCGGAGCAGGGGGTGCTGAACTTCTGGCAGGAAACCATGCGCGGCGGCGGGCTGGATGTGACCCCACTGGAGAGCATCGTGGATCGGGTGCTGGACGAGGATGCGCTGCGCACCTCCCCCATTGAATTCGGTCTGGTCACCGTGAACAAGCGCAACCTGCGCCCGCTGGAGCTCACGGCGCAGCAGATCCCGCAGGGGCAGATGAAGGATTATCTTCTGGCTTCCGCCGCATGCTTTCCGGCCTTCCGGCCCCGGGCCATTGAGGGCGAGCAGTTCATCGACGGCGGCTATGCCGACAATATGCCTGTGGGCCTTGCCCGGCGTATGGGTGCGGAAGAAGTGGTGGCCGTGGATGTGGACGGCATCGGCATTACCCGCCGGATGCCGCCCCAGCTGCCGGTGATTCTGGTGCGCAGCCACTGGGAACTGGGCGCGATTCTTACCTTTGATCCCCAGCAGGCAAGGCAGAACATCGCCCTGGGCTACAACGATACCTACCGGGCCTTCGGCCGGATTCTGGGCATTGCATACAGCATACAGGCCGGCCAGGAGCGGGCGCTCACTGAGGGCTTTGTGCGCCCCTACGCAGAGCTGCTGCGGCGGGTGATGGGGGCGAACCCTGCCCTCACCTTTGCCGAACAGGCGGCACTGGGCGGGCTGGAAAAGCTGGCGGCCACCGCTGCCGCCCGGGCGCTTGCCCCTCTGGAGCGGGCCTGCGAGCTGGCGGGCGTTGCGCCGGAGCCGGTTTACACCGCCGGTGAGCTGTTTGAGGAATTTTTACAGCGGGTGGATCCCCAGATCTGCCTGCGTTTCGCACCGCTGTTCGAGGCGGATGCGGGCCTTTGTATCCGGGAGGCCGCTCAGGCGGCTGCCGCGCCCGGAGAGTTTTTGCAGGCACTTGTGGCGGCAAGCCTGCGCGGATCCCAGGGAGGTGAGGAGCCATGAGAAGATTTACAGGCATCAGTGCATCCAAGGGACTGGTCATGGGGCCGGTTCACCGGCTGCATCACGGCACTGCCGGTCTGGTGCGGGTGGTTGGTCTGCCGGTGCGCGAACAGGCTCTGTTCGATGCCGCTGTCATCCTGGCCAAGGAGGAGCTCCACGTTCTGGAGGAAAAGACCGACGGTACCCAGCAGGCCATTCTCATGTTCCAGCGGATGATGCTGGAGGATGCGGGCCTTCTGGCACAGGTGGCCCAGCGCATTGCCGATGGCAACGGCGCGGCCGCAGCCATGGAATGGGTGGGCCGGCATTACGCCGCCACCCTGGAAAATCTGGACGATGAATACATGAGCCAGCGGTCGGTGGATGTGCTGGACGTCTGCCGGCGGGTGGTGAACATTCTGGACGGTGAGCCCCGCAAGGCCCCCGAGCTGGAGGTTCCCTGCATTCTGGTGGGCGAGCGAATCTTCCCCAGCGACATCATCAGCATTGATCGGGCCAAGATTCTGGGCTTCGCCACCAGCGGGGGCAGCATCCAGAGCCACGCGGCCATCATGGCCCGCACCATGGACATTCCCGCTGTGGTGCAGCTGGGCAGCGAGATGCTGGCATACAGCGAGGGGCAGGCAGCCATTCTGGATGCCTACAACGGCGACATGATTATCAAACCGGACGCGGATGCGGTGCGCCATGCCCAGCGGCGGATTGTGGGCGAGGGCATGCTGAAGCGGCGTATGGCATTCCTGAAGGACCAGCCCTGTGTGACCAAGGACGGCACCACTGTTACCCTGCTGGCCAACTGCTCCAGCCCCACCGATATCCGGGCTGCGATGGATGCGGGCGCGGACGGCGTGGGCCTGCTGCGCAGCGAATTCGTGATCACCGGCGAGCACATTCCTGCCGAGGATGAGCAGTACTATTATTATATGACCTGCCTGGAGGCTGCTGCCGGCCACCCGGTAACCATCTGCACCTTCGACATCGGGGCGGACAAGCGGGTGGCCGGTCTGGAGGATACCACCAATTATTCCCCGCTGGGCATGCGGGGGGTACGGCTCCAGCTGAGCCATCCCGAGCTGTTCGTCACCCAGATGCGGGCACTGCTGCGCACTGCGCTCAAGGGCGATCTGCGCATCATGTTCCCCATGATCACCGGCCCGGCGGACTGGAAGGAAGCACTGGAGCTTGTGGAGGTAGCCAAGAGCCAGCTGCGCCGGGAGGGAGTTCCCTTCAATGAAAAGGTACCCATCGGCGCCATGATCGAGGTGCCCAGTGCCGCGCTGCTGGCGGACGAGATTCTGGCGGACCGGTGCTCCTTTGTGCACATTGGCACCAACGATCTGACCCAGTACACATACGCGGCGGACCGGCGCGACAGCCGGATGTCCGGCTATTTCACCGGCTGGCCCCACGCGGTGGGCCGCCTGATTGATATGGTGGTGGCGGCTGCCTGGAGCCAGGAGCTGCCGGTGACCATCTGCGGCGTGAGCGCCACCGACCCGGACACTGCCGAGCGGTTCATCCGTCAGGGCGTGCGTGGTCTGTGCATGGAGGCCCGCAGCCTGATGCAGATCAAAGCCCACCTGCTGGAGCTGGATCTGAACGAACCGCCCCGCTTCCAGCGATAAATATCGGAAACACCTCTCTCCCCTGCATCCGAAACCGGGTGTTGGGGAGATTTTTTTGCGCGTTTGAGCAGATTTGCGCGAAAATGCGCGGATGCAGGAAAAGAAAATGAAGAAATTTGATTATTTTTGATAGAAAATGCTTGAATTCGCCAAATATCTGTGTTATAGTGAAACCAGAACAAAAGAACGGAACAAAAAGGAGGCGGCGTGATGCTGGCAGAAAAACGGTTTGCGGTTATTCTGGAAGTGCTGGCCAAGCGCCGGGCGGCCACCGTCACCGAGCTGGCGCAGCGGCTGGATACCTCGGAATCCACGGTACGGCGGGATCTGATGATTCTGGCCGAGCAGGGCAAGCTGAACAAGGTGCACGGCGGCGCCACCGCAGTGGACGCCATGTTCGAGAGCACGGAGCCCACCATGAGCGCCAAGGAGCAGCTCAATCTGGACCAGAAGGACATGATTGCCCGCTATGCGGCGGCGCAGGTTCAGCCGGACGACGTGATTTTTCTGGATGCGGGCAGCACCACCCTGCGGATGCTGGAGTATCTGGAGCCTAGCGACGGGCTGCTGATCGTGACCAACGGTATCCTGCACGCCCAGCGGCTGGTGAACAAGGGCTTCAAGGCCTACATTCTGGGCGGCATGCTCAAGACCGGAACCGAGGCCATCGTAGGCTCCGGTGCGGTGCAGGCACTGGGGCACTACAACTTCACCAAGGCGTTTATCGGCATTAATGGTATCACCGTGGGCCAGGGCTACACCACCCCGGACGTGGAGGAGGCCGAGCTGAAGGCCACCGCGCTGCGTCAGGCCTACATCAAATATGTTCTGGCGGATTCGTCCAAGTTCGGGCGGGTATCGGCGGTCACCGTGGCCCTCATCGACCAGGCCTGCATTGTAACCGACCGCCTGCCGGACAAGAGTTATCGCAAGCACGCAGTGATCAAGGAGGTAGAAGGGTTATGATATACACCGTTACATTCAATCCCGCGCTGGATTATGTGGTGCGCATGGATGAGCTGGCCCTGGGCCAGGTGAACCGCACCGTCAGCGAGGATGTGCAGCTGGGCGGCAAGGGCATCAACGTGTCCTGGGTGCTGCGGGAGCTGGGCCACGAAAACGTGGCGCTGGGCTTTGTGGCCGGCTTCACCGGCAAGGCCATTGAGGACGGGCTGGCCGCCAAGGGCGTTGCCACCGACTTCATCCACCTGCCTGCCGGGCTCACCCGTATCAATGTGAAGCTGAAGGCCGGCGAGGAGACCGAGATCAACGGCAAGGGGCCGGACATCAGCGCCGAGGCGCTGGAGGAGCTGCTGCACAAGCTGGATGCCCTGGGCGAGGGCGATGTGCTGGTTCTGGCCGGCAGCATCCCCGCCAGCATGCCCAGCGATGTGTACGAGAGCATTCTGGCCCGGCTGGAGGGCAAAAAGGTGCTCTGTGCGGTGGACGCCACCCGGGATCTGCTGGTAAACGTGCTGAAATACCGGCCCTTCGTGATCAAGCCCAACAACCATGAGCTGGGCGAGATCTTCGGCCGCACCCTCACCACCGACGAGGAGATCCGGGAGTGCGCCGCCAAGCTGCAGGAGCAGGGCGCCCGCAACGTGCTGGTAAGCATGGCCGGCGACGGCGCGATGCTGCTGGACGAAAACGGCGTGTGCCACCGGCTGGCCGCCCACAAGGGCAAGGTGAAGAACTCGGTGGGCGCGGGCGACTCCATGGTGGCGGGCTTCCTGGCCGGCTATCTGGACAGCGGCGACTACGAGCAGGCCCTGCGCGTGGGCAGCGCCGCGGGCAGCGCCACTGCATTCTCGGATGTACTGGCCACCCGCCCCGAGATCGAGGCTCTTTTGAACAAGGCATAAGCGTGCGCCGCGGAACCACAGAACCGCACGCCTGCAAATAGATCGCACCCCTAGAAAAAAGAACGAGAGAAAGGATCGAGAATCATGCGTATTACGGATTTGCTCAGACCGGAAAGTGTGGAGCTGCACACCAGCGCAGCGAATAAGGAAGCGGCCATCGACAAGCTGATCGGCCTGCATGTGGCTGGCGACAATCTGGCAGATGTGGAGGCTTACAAGCAGGCCATTCTGGCTCGCGAGGCTCAGAGCAGCACCGCCATTGAGGCGGGCATCGCGGTGCCCCACGCCAAGAGCGAGGCGGTCAAGCGCCCCGGTCTGGCGGCCATGACCCTGGACACCGGCGTGGACTACGGCGCCATGGACAACAAGCCCAGCGACCTGTTCTTCATGATCGCCGCCCCCATGGACGGCAACCTGCATCTGGAAATCCTCAGCCGCCTGATGGTGCTGCTGATGGATGGCGACTTCACCGCCAGGCTGCGGGCCGCCACCACTGTGGAGGAGTTCATGAAGGCCATCGACGAGGCCGAAGGCGCCAAGTACGGCGAGCCCGCTGCGCAGGAGACCGCCGCTGAGGCTGCTCCCGCTGCCGAGGAAAAGGCCGCCGGTTACCGTGTGCTGGCTGTTACCGCCTGCCCCACCGGCATTGCGCACACCTACATGGCTGCCGAGGCTCTGGAGAAGGCCGGCAAGGCCATGGACATTCCCCTGAAGGCCGAGACCAACGGCTCCGGCGGCGCCAAGAACGTGCTGACCGCTGAGGAGATCGCCGCGGCCGACGGCATTATCGTTGCCGCCGACAAGAATGTGGAGACCGCCCGTTTTGACGGCAAGCGTGTGCTCTTTGTTCCCGTGAGCGAGGGTATCCATCATCCCGAAGAGCTGATCGGCAAGATCGTGGAGAAGCAGGTTCCCATCTACCACTACTCCGGCGCGGTGGAGACCACCGAGACTGCCAAGAACGAGAGCATCGGCCGTCAGCTGTACAAGCATCTGATGAACGGCGTTTCCCACATGCTGCCCTTCGTAATCGGCGGCGGCATTCTGATCGCCCTGGCTTTCCTGCTGGACGATTACTCCATCAACCCCGCAAACTTCGGCATGAACACCCCCGTGGCGGCCTTCTTCAAGACCGTTGGCGGCGTGGCCTTCAACTTCATGCTGCCCATCCTGGCGGGCTATATCGCCATGAGCATTGCCGACCGTCCGGGTCTGGCCGTTGGCTTTGTGGGCGGCAGCCTGGCCGCTGCCGGCACCAGCTTTGCCACCATTCTGGATCCCAACACCGCAGCCATTCCCGCCGGCTTCCTGGGCGCGCTGCTGGCCGGTTTTGTGGGCGGCTACTTCATGCTGGGCCTGCGCAAGGTCTGCGACAAGCTGCCGGACAGCCTGGAAGGCATTAAGCCCATTCTGCTCTACCCTGTAATCGGCGTGCTGTTCATGGGCCTGTTCATGTGCCTGGTAAACCCCATCATGGGCGCCATCAACAACGGTCTGATCGCTTTCCTGAACAGCCTGGGCGGCACCAGCAAGATCCTGCTGGGTGCGGTTCTGGCCGGCATGATGAGCATTGATATGGGCGGCCCCTTCAACAAGGCTGCCTATGTAACCGGTACCGGCGCCATTGCCACCGCCGCCGCTGCAGGCGCAGCGCAGGGCGCCATCGAATACCAGATGATGGCCGCCGTTATGGTGGGCGGCATGGTTCCCCCGCTGGCCATCGCTCTGTGCACCACCTTCTTCAAGAAGAAGTTCACTCAGGATGAACGCAAGTCCGGCGTGGTAAACTACATCATGGGCCTGTGCTTCATCACCGAGGGCGCGATTCCCTTCGCTGCCTCCGATCCCCTGCGCGTGATCCCCAGCTGCGTGGTTGGCAGCGCGGTGGCCGGCGCTCTAAGCATGTTCTTCGGCTGCAGCCTGATGGCTCCTCACGGCGGTATCTTCGTGTTCCCCGTGGTTACCAATGTGCTGGGCTATGTGATCAGCCTGGTTGTGGGCAGCCTGGTTGGCATGCTGCTGTTGGGTGTTCTGAAAAAGAACAAGGAGCAGTAATCCATTTGTTACAAAGCAGGCCCGCGTGCTGCGGTGCGCGGGCTCTTCAAAAACACAAACATAAAATAAAACAAAAGGAGAACAACTATTATGGTAAGCAAGATGACCAAGATCGTGAACCCCATGGGCATGCACATGCGTCCCGCCGGTATGTTTGCTCAGGAAATGATGAAGTTCAACAGCGACGTGGTGCTGGTGTTCAAGGATAAGGAGATCAACGCCAAGAGCATCATGAACCTGATGGCCGCCTGCATCAAGTGCGGCAGCGAGCTGGAAGTTCGCTGCACCGGCGACGACGAGCAGGCCGCTCTGGACAAGGCTGTGAGCCTGATCGAAAGTGGTCTGGGCGAGTAAGCAGCAGAACATACAACATGCGGCGCCCCGGTCCACCTGATGGGCCGGGGCGCGCCTGATAAAAAGCCGACGAGAGGGGCACAAAAACCATGTTAAAGGGTACAGGAGCGTCCGCCGGTGTGGGCATTGGCCATGCGCTGGTGGTAAAGGAACAGAATTTGGATTATTCCGCCGTGCAGTTTGCGGGGCAGCAGCAGGAGACCGAACGCCTGAAGGAGGCTGCAGCTGCCGTGAGCCAGCGGCTGAGCAACATGGCGGCCGAGATGACAGAAAAGGTGGGCGAGCATGCCGCCGAGATTCTGTCCGGCCAGATCATGATGCTGAACGACCCGTTCATGATGGGCCAGATGGAGGAGCAGATCGCTGCCGGCAACGTGGCCGAAGCTGCGGTGGATTCCGTCTGCCAGACCTTCATTGCCATGTTCAGCGGCATGGAGGATGAACTGATGCGCCAGCGCGCCACCGATATCGGTGACCTGCGCGCCCGGCTGCTCAAGCAGCTGCTGGGCCTGCCCGATGTGGATCTGGCCCACGCCCCCGCCGGCACCGTGATTGTGGCGCAGGACTTCACCCCCAGCATGACCGTGGGCATCAGCCGGGAGAATGTTGTGGGCATCATCACCGAGATCGGCGGCCGCACCAGCCATTCCGCCATTCTGGCCCGCGCGCTGGAGATTCCCGCCGTGCTGGGTGTGCCCGGTGCAGCCGACACCATCCAGAACGGTGATGAGATCGCCATGGACGGCGAGTTCGGCCATGTGTATGTGAACCCGGATGAGCGCACCTTGAAGGACTATGAGGAGCGCCGCGCCGAGTTTGAGCATCAGCGTCAGATGCTGAAGGCCTATCTGGGTAAACCCACCGTGAACGCGGACGGCCGCGCCGTGGGCCTGTATGCCAACATTGGTAAGCCCGAGGATGCCCAGGCTGCGCTGGAAAAGGGCGCCGAGGGCATCGGCCTGTTCCGCACCGAGTTTTTGTTCATGGACCGGGACAGCCTGCCCACCGAGGAGGAGCAGATGAACGCCTACCGTCAGGTGGCGGCGCTGTTCGCAGGCAAGGAGGTCATCATCCGCACCCTGGACGTAGGCGGCGACAAGGAGATCGACTACCTGCACATGAAGAAGGAGGAGAACCCCTTCCTGGGTCACCGGGCCATCCGCTACTGCCTGGATAACCCCGAGACCTACATGATCCAGCTGCGCGCTCTGCTGCGCGCTGGCGCGGACCACAAGAACATCAAGATCATGCTGCCACTGGTCACCGGCCTGGAGGAAATCCGCGCCGCCAAGGCCATGCTGGAAAAGGCCAAGAAGGAGCTGGCCGCCGAGGGCCTGCCTTTCGACGCCAACGCCCAGGTGGGTGTGATGATCGAGACCCCCGCCGCCAGCCAGATTGCTGATCTGCTGGCGCAGGAGGCCGCCTTCTTCAGCATCGGCACCAACGACCTGACCCAGTACACTCTGGCTGTGGACCGGGGCAACCCGGATGTGGCCTCTCTGTACACCCACTTCCATCCGGCTGTGCTGCGCAGCATCGCCAATGTGATCAAGGCTGCCAAGACCGCCGGCATCCCTGTGGGCATGTGCGGTGAGGCTGCCGCCGACCCGGCTCTGATTCCCCTGCTGCTCAGCTGGGGTCTGGATGAGTTCAGCGTGAGCGCCAGCGCCGTGCTGGCCACCCGCCGCACCATCAGCCTGTGGAGCCAGCAGGAGGCGGACGACGTGCGCGCCGAGGCCATGAACCTTTCCAGCGTGAAGGGCATTCAGGGCTACCTGGCTTCCATGATCAAGAAGTAACCATCTGAAATGCGGGCTCCGTTCGGGGCCTGCATTTTTTTGTGCCGCATCCGCCCTGTTGTGCTATACTGGTAACATGCAAAAGTAAACTGTCTGAAGGAGAATCCTGCCCATGCGCCTGCCCATGAATCCGGCCGTCACCGGCCTTACCCTTTCCGGCATTCGCCGGTTTACCGCTCTTGCCGCCCAGACCCCCGGCTGCGTGAAGCTGACGCTGGGCGAACCGGAGTTTGACACTCCCCTGCCCATCCGGCAGGCTGCCCAGCAGGCGCTGGAGCAGAGCGATACTCACTACCCGCCCAACAACGGCCGCCCGGAGCTGCTGGCCGCCCTTTCCGAATTCAGTAAAAAGCAGGGGCTGGACTATACGCCGGAGGAATTCGTGGTCACCTGCGGGGCCACCGAGGCGCTGTTGTGTGCCCTGTCCGGCGTGGTGGACGTGGGCGACGAGGTGCTGGTGCCCATCCCTGCCTTTGGTCTGTATGAGTCCCTGATCGGTCTGTGCCGGGGTGTATATAAGCCGGTGGACACCGAGCCCTGCGGCTTCCAGCTGAATGAGCAGGCCCTGAACGCCGCGGTGAGCGAGCGTACCAAGGCCATCATCCTGACCAGCCCCAACAACCCCACCGGCTGCGTTTATACGAAAGAGAGTCTGAACGCGGTGGCGGAGCTTGTCCGCCGCACCGGAATCTATGTGATCTGCGATGACGTGTACTGGCAGCTGAGCTACACCGATTCCTTTGCCCGCTTTGCCGCCCTTTACCCGGATCTGCGGGAGAACATCATCGTGGTGGAAAGCTTCTCCAAGCCCTATGCCATGACCGGCTGGCGGCTGGGCTGGCTGGCGGCGGATGCGCCGGTGAAGCAGCAGCTGCAGAAGGTGCACCAGTACAGCGTGGTCAGTGTAACCAGCTTTTCCCAGACTGCCTGCATCGCTGCATTGGAGAGCGATGTAAGCGCCATGCGCCGGAGCTACCGGCGGCGGCGGGATTTTGTCTATAAGCGGCTGTGCGAGATGGGCCTGCCGGTGAACAAGCCGGAGGGAGCGTTCTACATCTTCCCCTGCATAAAGCAGTTCGGCATGAGCAGCGAGGAGTTCTGCACCCGCCTGATTCAGGAAGGCGGGCTTGCGCTGGTGCCGGGCAGCTGCTTCGGCTCCGAGGGCTATGTGCGCCTTTCCTACTGCTGCGCGGATGATCAGCTGGAAGAGGGCCTTGACCGTCTGGAGGCATTTTTGAAAACGCTGGCCTGAAAACTGAATGAAAAAACGAAGGAACGGCCGGCCCCTTGCATGGGGTCGGCCGTTCCTTCGTTTGTATCAAAAGAGAGGATCGCAAAAGAATGAAAATCAGGCGCGGGCGGTCCAGCGGGCCAGCTCCTCGTCGGTGGCCAGCACATAGTGAGTACCGCCCAGATGCTGCTGTTTTCCCGCCAGATAATCCACGCCGGCAGTGCGGTAGTCGTAGCTCTTGGCCACCCGACCCCGCTCGGTGCGGGGGTCCGGCTGAGGAATGGCGCTGAGCAGGCTCTGGGTGTAGGGGTGCACCGGATTGGAGAAGATCTCCTCGGTGGTGCCGGTCTCCACCAGATGGCCCAGATGCAGCACGCCGATCCGGTCGGAAATGTATTTCACCATGGAAAGGTCATGGGCGATGAACAGATAGGCGGTGCCGGTCTCCTCCTGAAGATCCTTCATCAGGTTGACCACCTGCGCCTGAATGGAAACATCCAGCGCACTGATGCACTCGTCGGCAATGATCAGCTTGGGATCCATGATCAGAGCACGGGCAATGCCCACGCGCTGACGCTGGCCGCCGGAGAACTGGTGGGGATAACGATCCGCATGCTCGGGGGCCAGACCCACCTTTTTCAGAATCGCCGCCACCTTCTCCTGCCGCTCGGCGCGGCTGGAATACAGATGATGAATGTCCAGACCCTGGGCAATGATCTCCCCCACCTTTTTGCGGGGGTTCAGGCAGGCCATGGGATCCTGAAAGATCATCTGCATCTGGGTGCGCAGCTGCTGGTTCTGCTGGGCGTTCAGATCGCCGGAAATATCCATCCCGTTGAACAGAATCTGCCCGGCGGTGGGCTTGTACAGGCGGATCACGCTGCGGCCGATGGTGCTCTTGCCGCTGCCGCTCTCGCCCACCAGACCGTAGGTTTCGCCCGGGTAGATCACGAAGTCCACACCGTCCACCGCCTTCACGGTGAACTGGTGGCTGCCCTTGAAATACTGCTTCAGACCCTTGACTTCCAGAAGGGGTGTTCTTTCTTCCATTGTCAGATTCCCTCCTTCTTCATGCGTTCAATGCGGGCCTTCAGCTCCGGCGGCATCTCCACCTTGGGAGCCCGCTCATCCAGCAGCCAGGTGGCTGCGTAGTGGGTCTCGCTGATCTGGAACATGGGGGGATCCAGCCGTTCGTCGATGTTCAGCGCATAGGCGTTCCGGGGCGCAAAGGCGTCGCCGGGCACCGGATGCAGCAGGTTCGGAGGCGAGCCGGGAATGGTGTAAAGCCGGTCGTCCTCGGTATCCAGATCCGGCATGGCGCTGAGCAGGCCCCAGGTGTAGGGATGGCGGGGATCGTAGAAAATTTCGTCGATGGTGCCTGCCTCCACAATACGGCCCGCGTACATCACGTTTACAAAATCCGCTACCTTGGCCACAACGCCCAGGTCGTGGGTGATGTAGATGACGCTGATGCCGCGCTCGGCCTGAATGCGCTTGATCAGTTCCAGAATCTTGGCCTGAATGGTCACGTCCAGCGCGGTGGTGGGCTCGTCACAGATCAGCACATCCGGATCACAGGCCAGCGCGATGGCAATGACCACGCGCTGCCGCATGCCGCCGCTGAGCTGATGGGGATACTGACGCATCCGTTTTTCCGGCTCTTCGATGCCCACCTCGGTGAGCAGCCGAACGGCTTTTTCCCAGGCTTGCTGCTTGGGGGTCTTGTAGTGCCAGATCATGCCTTCCATGATCTGCTTGCCGATGGGCATGGTGGGATCCAGACTGGTCATGGGATCCTGAAAGATCATGGCGATCCGCTTGCCGTTGATGTGGCGGCGGATGTCACGGGTTTTCATGGTCAGAATGTCCACGGTGGCGGGGGTGCCGTCGTTGTGGCGGTAGTTGTACACGATGCTGCCGCTGTTCACCACGCTGTTGGAGGCCAGAATGCCCATGGCCGCCTTGAAGGTGACGGATTTGCCGCTGCCGCTCTCGCCCACCACCGCAAGGGTGGTGCCACGGGGCAGGTCGATGTTCACGCCGCGGATGGCGTTCACCGGACCTGCGCCGGTTTTAAAGGTGATGGACAGATCCCGAATGGACAATACGGTTTCTTTGGCATTGTTTTCCATGGTCTGTCACCTCACATTTCCTTCAGTTTGGGGTCAAAGGCTTCCCGCAGGCCGTCGGCCAGCATGTTGAAGCAGAGCATCAGCAGCGACATCACCACGATGGGAGGAACGATCTGATAGGGGTGGGTGGTGAAGCTGTTGAAGGTCTCGCTGATCAGGCTGCCCAGGCTGCACTGGGGAACGGGAATGCCCAGACCCACGAAGCTCAAAAAGGCCTCGGTAAAAATCGCGGTGGGAATGCTGAACATCAGCTGAGTGATGATCTGGCCGATGATGTTGGGCAGCACTTCCTTGAAGATGATCAGAAAGCTGCCGGCGCCCAGCGTACGGCTGGCCAGAACAAATTCCTGTTCCTTCAGTTTCAGCATCTCAGCACGGGCGATACGGCTCATGTTGATCCACTCGGTGATGACCAGCGCGATAACGATGGTGGTGAAGCCGGGCTTGACCACCAGAAGCAGCAGTGTCACGATCACCAGACGGGGAATGCCGTTGTTGATCTCCACGAACCGCTGCATGATGGTGTCCACCCAGCCGCCGAAATAGCCGCTGATCAGGCCGTAGCACATGCCGATGGTCATGTTGATTACCGCGGACACGATGGCGATGCCCAGGCTGACCCGGGTGCCTTCCCATACACGGGTAAAGATGTCGCGGCCCAGAGTGTCGCTGCCGAACCAGTAGTAGGTATCGGTCAGGCCCTTTTCCTCGTATTCGTTCACCACCCGGCTGCCGGTGGTGGTGGTAAGTACCTCGTCGCCGTTGAAAATACCCAGATTTTCAATTACCGGGATACGGGGTGCAAAGTTCTTTTCGCTCAGTGTCTGGCTGGAATAGCTTCGGCCGCTCAGGCTGGGGCCGATCACTGCCATGACCACAATGATGAGAATGAGAATCAGGGCAATTACAGCGCCCTTGTTGGAAACAAAGCGGTGCAGCACATCGTGCCAGTAGCCCTGGCTGGCGAAGTTGGTGTCCAGCTGATCTTCGTGGCTTCCCCGCAGGGTAAAGTCATCCGGCCGCAGGTCAGCGATTTCGACCCGGGAGCCGGCGGGAATGGTTTGAATCTGGTTCATGCCTTCGCCCCCTTCTTTTTACCGAACAAGACCAGCCGCCAGCGGGCAAAGAAGCCCATGTGACCGCCATCGCCGGTTACCCGGATGCGGGGATCGATCACGCCATAAAGCAGGTCCACCACCAGCATGATGCCGATGTACATGGCGCTGTAAATAAAGCTCAGAGCAATGACCACGTTGTAGTCGTTGGACTGAATGGCCGTGACCAGCAGACTGCCCACGCCGGGAATGGAGAAGATTTTTTCCACCACCAGGCTGCCGGTCATCAGATCCACGATCAGAGGAGCCAGCACGGTGATGATGGGAATCAGTGCATTGCGCAGTGCATGCCGCAGAATCAGCGGCGCCCCGTTGATGCCCTTGCTTTCCGCCAGCAGCATGTACTCGCTGCCCAGCACCTCCATCATCTCGTTGCGGGTGAAACGGGCAATGGAGGCCATGGTGAACATGCTCAGCGCAATGCTGGGCATCACGCTGGAGAGAAAGGGCGTGTTGGCGGAATACAGCATGGGCAGCCATTTCAGCCGGAAGCCCAGCGTGTAGCTTAATGCAAGTGCAAACACATAGCTGGGTACCGAAACACCCAGCACCGAAATGGCGGTGCACAGGCTGTCCAGCCAGGTGTTGTGGTTCAGCGCCGCGATCACGCCCAGAATCAGCCCCAGCACCGCGCCCAGTGCAACGGCCATGCCGCCCACCTGAATGCTGATGGGAAGCCGGGTCTGGATGAGCTGGCTGATGGGGGTATTTTTGCTGATGTTGTAGCTCACGCCGAAATCACCCTGCACCAGATTGGCCACATACCGCCCGAACTGAACCAGCACCGGCTGATCCAGACCATATTTTTCGTTCAGGACGATGCGCTGGTCATCGGTGAGCTTCTCGTCGTTGAAGGGGGAACCGGGCATGAGCTGCAGCAGGCAGAACAGCACCAGTGTAATGGCCAGCAGGGTGAATACCGAGATGAGCACTCGTTTCAGAATATAACTTTTCACAAGCGATCTCCCTCTTTTGATACAGTCTTTTGATACAGAAGCCCTGAAGAGGCAGGCGCCGCAATGCGCACTGCCGAATAGAAAAACCGCACAAGCTTCCCTTGCCTTGCAAAGCCAAGGGAAGCTGTGCGGCATAAAATTCAGGGGGTTATCGGAATTGTCCCGCCTGCGCAAAAGGCGGGTGGTTCAAAGGGCAATCAGCCCTTGGTGGCGCTCTTGAACACCCGGTTCAGAGCAACGGGGTGGAAGTCCACGCCGGTCACATTGGACTTGATCATGCAGGCGTCGGCCTTGGTGTAAACGGGCACGATAACGGCCTCGTCCATGATGATCTTTTCGGCGTCGTACAGGGCCTGCCAGCGGGCGGAAGCGTCGCTCACATACTGGCCGGTGGTGCAGTCGGCAATGATGGCGTCGTACTCGGCGTTGCTCCACTTGCCGTAGTTGTTGTTGTTATCGGTGATCCACATGTTCAGGTAGGTCATGGGATCGGCGTAGTCGGGGCCCCAGCGGGTCAGGCAGACTTCGTAGTTGCCTTCCTGAATGTCCTCGACGCGCTGCTTCTTGGGCTCAACCTTGATTTCCATGGTCACGCCGGGCAGGTTGGTCTCCACCTGCTCCTTGATAACGGCGGCCACGTTCTGGGACTCGGTGGTGTCCTCCACCAGCAGCTGGAAGGTGAAGGTATCCTGGCCCAGCTCCTCCTTGGCGGCCTCGAAGTACTCGGCAGCCTTGGCGGGATCGTCGCTGCATACATCCTGGAACATGGTCTGATCTTCCGAGAAGTCGCTGCCGTCCGGGCCGGTGGCGAACTGCGGGGGAACAGCGGTGTAGGTGGCCAGAGAGCCATCCTTCACAACGTCCTCAACAATGGAGGTACGGTCGATGGCGTGGGTCAGAGCCAGACGCAGGTTCTGGTTGGCCAGAGCGGGCACGCCGTCCATGTTCAGGGTCAGGTACCACAGGTAGCCGGCGCCGTGAACACTCAGTTCAGGATCGCCCTGAACCTGATCCACCTGGTCACCGCTCAGCTTGACGATGTCCAGATCGCCGTTCTGGTAGCTCATGAAGGCCTGCTGGCTGTCCTTGATGACCTGATAGTTCAGGCCGTCCAGAGAGACCTTGTCGGCATCATAGTAGTCGGGGTTCTTCACCAGGCTGAAGGACAGAGCCGCGGGCTCGTAGCTGTCCAGAATGAAGGCGCCGTTGCTCAGCACGGTGTCCGGGCTGGTGCCGAAGGTCCCTTCGGCCAGACCTTCATAGAAGGCCTGGTTGACCGGGTAGAAGGTGGGGAAATACATCAGATTCAGGAAGTAGGGAACGGGAACGGTCAGCTCCACCTGCAGGGTCTTATCGTCCACTGCGGTGACACCCAGCTCGCTCTTGTCCATCTCGCCGGCGATGATCTCGGCGGCGTTCTTGATCTGGCCGATGTCGCTCATCATGTAGCTGTATTCGGAGGCGGTGGCAGGATCAGCCGCACGCTGCCAGGCGAATACGAAGTCGTTGGCGGTCACGGGATCACCGTTGGACCAGTTGGCATCCTCCCGAAGATGGAAGGTGTAAGTGCAGCCGTCCTCGCTCACCTCGTAGCTTTCGGCAATGGCGGGAACGGGCTGACCGTCCGCATCCATCTGCATCAGGCCGTCGGTAAAGTCGGCAATTACCTCGAAGCTGGTGCCGTCGGTGGCCAGCTGGGGATCCAGCGAGGCAACCTCGACCTCGGTCATTACGTTCAGCACGTTGCTGCCGGTGGCAGCTGCGGCGCCGGAAGAGGACGCCGCGGTGGAAGTGCCGCTGGTGGCTGCGTTGCCGCCGCCGCAGGCGACCATGCTCAGCGCCAGCGCGCCGGCCAGAGCGGCGGCGCCCATGCGTTTCCAAAGTTTCATGTGTGTGTGCTCCTCTCTTTTTGGATTGGATCTTCGCAAACCCCTTGAAACGAAAAAAGATCAGCTGGCCTGGCGGGAATCCGCTGCCGGGCCCTGACCTTTCTGTCGTTGTTTAGCATTATACCGCGTCAAAGTGATAAGGTCAAACAGTGAGAAAGCATTTTGTGACAATGCACAGGAAAGAAAGTGAATAAAGTGTGAAATGCAGCGATTTGTCAGAGATTTGTCCTTGGTAGAAAAACAAAAAATCCCACAAAACCGCTTGCATTAAGAAAAACAAGCGGTTTTGTGGGAAATGCGAAAAAGAAGTGTCCTCAGTTCAGGAACAGAAGCAGTTCATCTGCCGCAAGGCCGGCGGCCAGAACGCTCTCGTCGAAGTCGAAGGTGTCGGCGTGCAGGGGGATGCCGGTGCCGGTGCCCAGCAGCAGGAACAGGCCGGGCAGCCGCTGCTGATAGAAGGAAAAATCCTCCGAAATCATCAGTGGGTTTTCCAGAACCTGAAGCTGCGGCAGTGCGGCGCGGGCGGTTTCAAAGAGAGTCGGGTCATTGCGCACCGGCGGATACCCGGCAGAAAAGGCGATTTCGAACCGGCAGCCGGTTTTACGCTCGATGGCGCCGGCCAGATCCCGCAGCATGGCTTCGGTGGCAGTGAACATCTCGTCGGAATAGACCCGCAGGGTGCCCAGCAGCAGGCTGGAATCGCTGATGGCGTTGCGGGCCTGACCGCTGGTCAGCTTGCCGAACTTCAGAAGGCGGGGTTCCTCCGGCCGACCCAGCAGCTCGATCAGCCGGTAGCTTTCGTACAAAAACGCCGAGGCGGCAAACAGGGCGTCCCTGCCCTCGTGGGGCTTGGCCACATGGCTGCTCTTGCCGGTTACCGTCACGGTTACCTCGCTGGAGCGGGCCAGCAGCGGGCCGGGGCGGCTGGCAATGGTGCCGGCGGGCAGATCCGGCCACAGGTGCCAGCCGAAAATCCGGTCGCAGCGGTATTTCTCGAATACCCCGCTTTCGCACACCAGCTTTGCGCCGCCGGTGGTCTCCTCGGCGGGCTGGAACACCAGCAGCACATTCCGGGGCAGCTTGTCCAGCATCTGGCTCACCCGGCCTGCCAGCGCCAGAACCATGGCCATGTGGCCGTCGTGGCCGCAGGCGTGCATCTTTCCTTCATGACGGGAGACATAGTCGCAGCTGCTGCGCTCGGCAATGGGCAGTGCGTCCATATCTGCCCGGAAAGCGGCGGTATGCGGTTTGCCCGCATCGAAATAGGCGCACAGGGTGCTTTTGCAGGGCGAAAACAGGGTGCAGGGATACTGCTCCAGCACCCGGCGCACATAGGCCAGGGTCTCGGGCAGGTCGAAGTCGGTTTCCGGGATCCTGTGCAGATCCCGCCGGTATTGGGTCAGCAGCTGCTGTGTCATAAAATTCTCTCCCCCTCTTTGTGGTTGCGTTTTGCTCCTATTATAAGCCAGCCGACGCGGATGCACAAGCGCGCCGGGATGCGGGAAAAGAAGGAAAAATCCGTTGACTTCACTGCAATAGAGTGCTATGATGCAGATATATGGATAGAGGCGCGGGCGCGATGAACCCCACAGGAGCCGGCAGGCACAGAGCGTGGGGCGGGGCAAGCCCGCCGAATCGGCACAGCCGGGCACGGCGGCGCCGATGGGGCCCCGGGAAAGACCCGCGGCACTGTCCGCGGAAGGACCGCGGGGGCGCTATCTTACCCGTAAGCGGTGGTGTTTTTTCCACGCGCCGGTAAGGCCGCAGCGCCCTTCCGGCGCGTTTTTTGTTGCCTGACAATCTGAAACAAAGAGAGGAGCAGCCGTTATGACCGCAAAGAATCTGAAGGGCTCCATCGTGGCCCTGATCACCCCCTTCCACGAGGATGGAAGCGTTAATTTTGAAAAACTGGCCCAGCTGGTGGATTTCCACCTGGAAAACGGCACCGATGGTCTGCTGATTCTGGGCACCACCGGCGAGAGCTCGGCCATGAGCCACGAGGAGGACGACGCGGTCTGCGAATTCGTGGTCAAGCGGGTGGCCGGCCGGGTACCGGTGATTGCCGGCAGCGGTTCCAACTGCACCCAGACCATGCTGGAAAAGAGCCTGAGCTTTGAAAAGCTGGGGGCGGACGACCTGCTGCTCATCACCCCCTATTACAACAAGACCAACGAAGAGGGTATGTACAACCACTTCAAGACGGTGGCAGACGCGGTGCATATCCCCTGCATCCTGTACAACGTGCCCGGCCGTACCGGCTGCGGTATCTCCGAGGATGTGGTGCGCCGGCTGTCGGTACATCCGAACATCATGGGCATCAAGGAGGCTTCCGGCAACCTGAGCTATACCGCAAAGATCGCCCGTTATGTGAACGAGGACTTTGCCCTGTATTCCGGCAACGACGACATGGTTCTGCCCATTCTGTCTCTGGGTGGCAGCGGCGTGATTTCGGTGCTGGCCAACATTCTGCCCCGCCAGACCCACGATATGGTCATGGATTATCTGAACGGCGACCGCCAGAAGGCGCTGGAAGCCCAGCTGGGTCTGCTGGACGTGATCAACGGCCTGTTCCTGGAGGTTAACCCCATCCCCGTGAAGGAGGCCATGAACCAGATGGGCATGGAAGTGGGCGGCTACCGCCAGCCTCTGGGCCCCATGGGCGAGGCTGCCAGGGCCAAGCTGACCGCCGCGCTGAAGGCTGCCGGTCTGGTGTAAGACCGGGGTTTGAAAAATGGTCGCGGATATGGCATAATAGAACGGCCAAAACAAAGCAATAAGGTGGGAAAAGAAACGTGAACGCAGAACAGATCATTCAGTACATCGCAAACGCAGAGAAAAAGACCCCGGTGAAGATCACCATTCAGGAAAAGGAGCCTCTGGATTACGGTTCCGCAAAGGTGTTCGGCACCGGCGCCAAGATCGTGTTTGGCGACTGGAAGGAGCTTGGCCCCATTCTGGAGGCCAATGCCGATAAGATCGAGGATATGGTGGTGGAGAACGACTGCCGCAACTCGGCCATTCCCCTGCTGGACATGAAGGGCATCAACGCCCGCATCGAGCCGGGCGCCATCATCCGCGAGCAGGTGGAGATCGGCGACGCGGCGGTGATCATGATGGGCGCCATCATCAACATCGGCGCGGTCATCGGTGACGGCACCATGATCGACATGGGCGCTGTGCTGGGCGGCCGTGCCACCGTGGGCAAGCATTGCCATGTGGGCGCTGGCGCGGTGCTGGCCGGTGTGATCGAGCCCGCCAGCGCAAAGCCCGTCATTCTGGAGGACGACGTTCTGGTGGGCGCCAATGCGGTGGTCATCGAGGGCGTGCATGTGGGCGAAGGCGCGGTTATCGCCGCCGGCAGCGTGGTCATCGAGGACGTACCCGCGGGCGCGGTGGTGGCCGGTGTTCCCGCCCGGGTCATCAAGCAGAAGGACGAAAAAACCACCCAGAAAACCGCTTTGCAGGACGCACTGCGCACCCTGTAAGCCAAAGGCCCGGCGTTGCCGGGCCTTTTTTATAAGATTAACAAAATGTATAATGAGGCGTGTCTTATACAGATAAGGAGGTCGTCATGAATAAGAAAGTGTTGGTGATCAGCGCCAGCCTGCGGCCGGGCAGCAATTCCCATGCACTGGCGGAGCAGTTTGCGGAAGGCGCGCGGGAGGCGGGCCATGAGGTGGAGCTGGTCAGCCTGCGGGGCAGGGAGATTCAGTTCTGCCGGGGCTGCACCGCCTGCCAGAAAACCGGCAGCTGCGTGATTCGGGACGATGTGGCCCCGCTGCTGGAAAAGCTGCGCGCCGCGCAGGTGGTGGCGTTTGCCACGCCCATCTATTATTATGAGCTGTGCGGTCAGCTGAAAACCTTTCTGGACCGCACCGAGCCGCTGTACGGCCGGGAAAATGCCTTCCGTCAGGTGTATCTGCTGAGCGCTGCCGCCGAGACCGAGGACTTTGTTCCCAAGCGGGCGGAGAGCGGCATTCAGGGCTGGATCGACTGTTATGAAAATCTGGAGCTGGCGGGCACCGTGTTTGCGGGCGGTGTGCAGGGGCCGGGCGAGATGGCCGGCCATCCGGCGCTGGAACAGGCCCGGGCCATGGGCGCGGCCATCCGGTAAAGAGAAAACAGGCGGGCGGGATCGAAAGATCCCGCCCGCCTGCTTATTTGATGAGAAATGAGCTTACCGTTTCTCTGCCCGGAAGAACAGAGCAACGGTGCCGGGGCCGGAATGGGCGCCGATCACCGGGCCAATGGTGGAGATGCACACCCGCTTGACGCCCAGCGCGGCGATCTTGTCGGCCACATACTGGCAGTCCTCGAGGCAGTCGCCGTGGCTCACAAAGACCACCTGCTCGCTGCGGTCGTAGGTGCTGGCGGCGAAGTGCTTCACCAGCGCGTCCAGGCTGGCGCGGCGGCCGCGCACCTTTTCCATGGGGATCAGCTTGCCTTCCTCGTCCACATGAAGCACCGGCTTGATGCCCAGCAGAGTGCCTGCCACTGCGGCAGCGCCGCTCACACGGCCGCCCCGCTTCAGGAACATCAGATCATCCACCGTGAACCAGGCGCAGATGGACTGGCGGTTTTCCACAAACCAGTCCGCCACTTCCCGCAGGCTCTTGCCTTCGTTCTTCAGGCAGGCGGCATAATACACCGCCAGGCCCTCGCCCATGCTGGCCTGCAGGGTGTCGATCACCTCGATGGTGCGTTCCGGGAACTGTTCCCGCAGATCCTCAGCGGCCAGCCGGGCCGAGTTGAAGGTGCCGGAAAGCCCGCTGGAAAAGGCCAGATACAAAATGTCTTTCCCCTGCTCCAGAACGGGGGTAAAGGTATCCAGAAAATCTGCCTGGTTAATCTGGCTTGTGGTGCTCACCTCGCCGGCCCGCAGCCGGTCGTAGAATTCTTTGGGGGAAAGCTCCCGGTTATCCGGATAATTGCGGTAATTTTTGCCGCCCAGCGTAAAGACCAGGGGCATCACTTCCACCTGCATCTCCTGCACCAGTTCCACCGGCAGATCGGTGGTGGAATCGGTGAACAACACATATTCTGCCATGAAAAACCACTCCATTTCCTGTTTGCGGGTATCTGCCCGCTGGTGACTTGCCCCGCCAAACGATGCAGAGGCAATCCGTCACTGTTAAAAAAATTGTAGCATACAGAAACGGAAATTTCCAGACCGAACACAAAACACGCCCTTCCCGGGAGGATGCCCCGGGAAGGGCGTGGATGCAATTGACGTCAGGATTCCCGGCGATGATGCAGCCGGTCCAGAATGCGCTGTTCACCATACAGGCAGGCCAGCCCAAGAGCGCCCATGACCACAAAGATCACGATGGGCACCAGCAGGCCGCCGTCCGCCAGGCTGCTGCCGGCAATGGTGCTGGTGACCACGCTGGGAATGCGGGCCAGCGTGCAGATGAAGAAGAATTCCCCCGGTTTCACCGGCAGAAACGGGCCGATATAGGTGAGCATATCCTTGGGGGTGCCGGGCAGGAAAAACAGCAGATACAGCGCCCGCCGCGCCCGCTGCTCATCCTGCAGAAAGCGATATTTGTGAAAGGCCTGGGCGGGAACGGCCTTTGCCCCAAGCAGCTTCATGGCGGCATAAATGAACATGCTGCCCAGCAGAATGCCCGCAAGGCAGATGAGCAAACCGCCCACCGGACCGAACAGAGCGCCGGCCATCAGCTCCACCGGCTCGCCGGGCAGAACGGCCACCACCACCTGCAGAATCTGCAGGGCAAGAAAGACCAGAATGCCCCAGATTCCCTTGCTCTGCACCCAGCCGATGAACTGGTCCCGGGCGGCCTGGCTGGTGAGGATGGCCCACAGCTCCTGGCGGAACGCAAGCACAGCCGCACCGCCCGCCACACAGACCAGCAACAGAGCCGCGGCAGCGGCCCAGCGGCGGGCGCGGGGGGATACAGAGGGGTGATTCATAAGGCACTGGTCTCCTTTCGCAAAGGGTACGGATTATTCCAGATCGCCGGTCAGAGTCATCACCGCAGCCAGTGCGGCAATGGGCGCGGTTTCACAGCGCAGAATGCGGGGTCCAAGGCCCACGGGGGTGGCGCCCGCAGCGATGAGCGCCTGGGCTTCCTCCTCCGAGAAGCCGCCTTCCGCCCCGGTGATCAGGGCGATGCGGCCGCCTTCGGCGGGGACACACTGACGCAGGGGCCGCCCGCCCTTTTCGTAGAAGAAAAGGATCGCGTCGAATTCCGAAAAGCGCCCGGGCAGCTGGCTGATGTTCAGCGGCAGCTCCACTTCGGGTAAAATACCCCGGCCGCACTGCTTGGCGGCCTCGGCGGCAATGCGGGCATAGCGCTGGTTTTTCTGGTCCTCCTTTTTGGGGGTGACCACGCAGAACCGGCTGAAGAAGGGTACAATGCGCTCGGCGCCCAGCTCCACCGATTTTTGCAGAATCAGCTCCAGCTTATCCTGCTTGGGGTAGCCCGCAAATACGGTCACCTTTGCCTTTGGCTCGGCGGTGCAGGGCCGTTTGTTCGCAACGGAAAACTGCACCTGATCCGGCTCGATGGCGGTGATTACACCGTCATAGTCAAAGCCTGACCCGTCGCACAGGATCACCTGCTCGCCGATTCTGGCCCGCATCACCTTGCCCAGATGATGGGCGTCCGCGCCGGTGAGGAGGGCGGTGTCGCCGGAGATCTCGCTGGTAAAATAGCGGTGCGGCATCTTACGCTTCTCCCCCGTTTTTGCACAGGATGGCAACCCATCCGTTCTGCTCGCGCACCTCCACCACGTTCAGGCCGGCGGCGCGCAGGCCCTCCACCACCTCGTCCCGGCGGGTATCGATGACGCCGCTGGCGATGAAGGTGGCGCCGGGAGCCATCAGGGCGGGCACATGGGGCGCAAGGCTCAGAATGGCGTTTGCCACGATGTTGGCGGTGATGATGTTGTAGGTGCCGGTGGCCTTGTCGGACAGATCGCCGATCAGCACCTTCAGCTTGTCGTCCACCCCGTTCAGGGAGGCGTTCTCACCGGCGGTGCGCACGCACATGGGGTCGATGTCCACGCCCTCGGCGCTGGCCGCGCCCAGCTTCAGGGCGGCAATGGCCAGAATGCCGCTGCCGGTGCCGATGTCCAGCATCCGCTCGCCGCCCTTCACCAGACTGTCCAGAACCTCCAGGCACAGAGCAGTGGTCTCATGGGTGCCGGTGCCGAAGGCCATGCCCGGATCCAGTTTGATGACGACCCGGTCGGTGTCGAACTCCTCCCAGCTGGGCACGATGGCCAGGCGGTTGCCGATGGTCAGGGCATGGTAATAGGCCTTCCAGCCGTTTTCCCAGTCGTCCTGCTCCACGCCTTCGGCGGCCAGGGTGTAGTCCACCTCGGCGGCGGCCAGGCGGCTGCGCACCAGCTCCACCACCTCGGCGGGGTTTTCGTCCGGAGCCAGATACAGATGCACGATCACTTTGGTGCGATCCTTATCCAGCAGATCCTGCTCGATCAGGTCCACATGGGCGATCTGCTCCACCTGGGTCTCCAGGTCGGAATAATCCTCGATGTAGATGCCGCCGCCGGAGATGCCGGTGGCGATGGCCTCGGCGGTGTCCGCCTGAGCCTTGGGTACGGTGATGCGGATGTCGGTCCACTGCATAGCTCAAAACCTCGGTTTCTTAATAGTATTCTATATTATAGCATTTTTTATGGCCGGTTCGTGAACAGCCGGTAAAAAAATACGCCTGCCCGGCCAACGCCGGGCAGGCGCGAAGGCGCGTCAGCCCTGATACTCGTGCTCACAGTACACGCAGCGGCACACACCCTTTTCGTTGCGGGTGTACAGCCGGGGCAGCGAATCCTCCATCTGCGTGATGCAGTGGGGGTTCTGGCAGTTGCCCAGCACTTCGGTGTTTTCCGGGATGACCCGGTTATCGGTTTTGCTTTCCAGCATGGTCAGAATCAGCGCCATGCGCACAAAGCGGCCGAAGTTGGCCTGCTTGAAGTAAGCTGCACGGGGGTCGTCGTCCACCTCGGTGGCAATCTCGTTTACGCGGGGCAGCGGATGCATCACGATCATATCGGGCTTTGCCAGCTTCATCTTGGCGGCGTCCAGAATGTAGCGATCCCGCAGGCGCAGGTATTCCTCCTGATCGGCAAAGCGTTCGCCCTGTACGCGGGTCATGTAAAGAATGTCCATTTCACCGATGGCGTCTTCCAGATTCTCCACTTCACGGAAGGGATATCCGGCGGCGATCATCTCTTCCCGCACATAGTCGGGGATCATCAGTTCCCTGGGGCTGACCAGAACGAACCGGATGCCCTCGTAGCGCATCATGGCACGGATCAGGCTGTGCACCGTGCGGCCGAATTTCAGATCGCCGCACAGGCCGATGGTCAGATTGTTCAGCCGGCCCTTCAGCCGATGGATGGTGAGCAGGTCGGTGAGGGTCTGGGTGGGGTGCTGATGGCCGCCGTCGCCCGCATTGATCAGCGGGCATTCAATCTTGGCGGCTGCGGCGGTAGCGGCGCCCTCGCGGGGGTGGCGCATGGCAATGATGTCCGCATAGCACTGCACCATGCGTGCGGTGTCGGCAACCGTTTCACCCTTGGCCGCGCTGGAGGCATTGGCCGAAGAAAAACCCAACACCTTACCCCCTAACCGGAGCATGGCGGATTCGAAGCTCAGGCGGGTACGGGTGCTGGGTTCAAAAAACAGGGTGGCGAGGATTTTGCCGTCACATTTGTGGGCATAGGCAGCAGGATCATCGATGATACGGTCGGCCAGAGCGAGCAGCTGGTCGATTTCGGTAGTGGAAAGATCCAGTGGGCTGATCAGTTTTTTCACAAGGTGGTCCCCCTTTGTTATTGTCGTTCCTATTCTACACCAGGCGACGGGCGCTGACAATAGCTCCCGGCCATTTTTGCCCGTTTTCCCGCATAGCTGAACCCGGCGAAGGAAATACTACCGGAAAGACCACCAGAAAAGGAGAAATCTGCCATGAAAATTACGCCCCGGGAATACGACGAAATGAACCGGCGGGCCAGCCCCCATTCCAAACTGGGAAAGGACTGCCTGTGGTCGTTTTTTGTGGGTGGAGGCATCTGCCTGGTGGGTGAGGTGTTGCGCCGGGCCTATCTTGCGAAGGGATTTGTGCTCAGCGACGCCTCGGCCATGACCAGCGTAACCTTGATTCTCATCAGTGCGGTGCTCACCTCGCTGGGCTGGTATCAGAAGCTGGCCGCAAGGGCCGGCGCGGGCACGCTGGTGCCCATTACCGGCTTTGCAAATTCGGTGGTGAGCAGCGCCATTGAGTACCGGTCGGAAGGGTTTGTGCTCGGCGTGGGCGCCAAGATGTTTGTGATTGCCGGGCCGGTGGTGGTTTACGGGCTGGCTGCCAGCGCGGTGTGGGGGCTTGTTTATCACCTGCTGCGGCCGTTTATATAAGAAGAGCAAGGGGAAGGAATGAGAATTATGACGAACGCCGTGCGTACCGGCGATACCATCTGTTTTCGCAACCCGCCCTCAGTGTCGGCCTTTGCAGCGGTGGGCGGCAAGCGGGAAAGCGAGGGCCCGCTGGCTGCAAAATTTGATCTGCTGTTTGAGGAGAACACCCTGGGAGAGCTCACCTGGGAAAAGGCCGAGAGCCGGCTGCAGCGCTATTGCCTGGATCTGGCGCTGAAAAAGGGCCGCTGCACGCCCGGAATGCTGGATCTGGTGCTGGGGGGTGATCTGCAGAACCAGTGCACCGCCACCGGCTACACCATGCGGGAGCTGGATGCGCCCCTTGCCGGGCTGTATGGCGCATGCAGCACCATGGCCGAGGCGGTGGGGCTGGCGGCCTGCCTTGCGGCGGGCGGCTGTGTAAACCGGGCGGCGGCCATGGCCAGCAGCCATTTCTGCGCGGCGGAGCGGCAGTTCCGCACCCCTCTTACCTACGGGGGCAAGCGCACCCCCACTGCCCAGTGGACCGCCACGGCCGCGGGCTGCTGCCTGGTGGAACCGGAAGGGAACGGACCCTTTGTGCGGGCGGTGACCTTCGGGCGGGTGCGGGATTACGAAATCTGCGACATCAATAATATGGGGGCGGCCATGGCGCCCGCCGCCGCCGAGACCATCCTGCGTTACTGCGAGGATACCGGCAATACCCCAGCCCGGTTCGACGCGGTGTACACCGGTGATCTGGGTATCGTGGGCACCCGCCTGTTGAAGGAGCTGCTGGAAAAGGAGGATGTGGACCTGAAAAACCACCGGGACTGCGGACTTACCTTATATGATGTGGAGCATCAGGATGTGCAGGCCGGAGGCAGCGGCGCGGGGTGCTCGGCCGGCGTGCTGTGCGCCAGTGTGCTGCCTGCACTGCAAAAGGGCGAAATGAAACGTGTGCTGTTTCTGTCCACCGGGGCGCTGATGAGCCAGATCACCTTTTTGCAGGGCGAGAGCATTCCCGGCGTGGCCCATCTGGTGGAATTGACTTCACAACGGGAGGAAACGATATGATGGGCTATTTGTGGGCGTTTCTGGTGGGGGGCGTGCTGTGTGTGATCGGTCAGGTGCTGATTGATCTGACCAGCCTGACCCCTGCCCGGATTCTGGTGCTCTATGTGGTGAGCGGTGTGGTGCTTTCCGCCCTGGGGCTTTACGGTCCACTGGTAGAGCTGGCGGGAGCCGGGGCCACCGTACCGCTCACCGGCTTCGGCCATCTGCTGGCTCAGGGGGTGATCGATGCGGTGGACCGGATGGGACTTCTGGGCATTCTGGCCGGCGGGTTTGCCGCTGCCGGCGCCGGGGTGACCGCCAGCCTGATCTGCGGGGTTGCGGCCGCTGCGCTGGGGCATCCAAAAGACCAGAACTGACAATTGTGCAAAGAAAACCCGCTTTTTTGCACTGGAATGAAAAATCTATGTAAAGTTTTGCCCCGGTCTGTTGACCGGGGCTTTTCATTTACGGTATTTATATTATGGCACCATAAAATCTAAGTAAAAAAATCGAGAAACAGCAGAGGGGGTAACGGCGGGACGCCCGCCCCAAAGCAGGAGGAGAAATCATGCAGCTTGCAAATGTTCTGAGCCTTCTGGGAGGCCTTGCGCTCTTCCTTTACGGCATGCACATGATGAGCGGCGGCCTGGAGGCTGCGGCCGGAAACCGGATGAAGAGCATCCTGGAAAAGCTCACCGCAAATCGTTTCCTGGGCGTTGCAGTGGGCGCCGGTATCACTGCGGTGATCCAGTCGTCCAGTGCCACCACTGTTATGGTGGTCGGCTTTGTAAACAGTGGCCTGATGAGCCTGCGCCAGGCGGTGTGGATCATCATGGGCGCCAACATCGGTACCACCATTACCGGTCAGCTGATCGCCCTGGATGTGGGCGCGCTGGCTCCGCTTATGGCCTTTGCCGGCGTGGCGCTGGTGGTGTTCTTCAAAAACCCCAAGCTGCATAACTACGGCAGCATCGTGGCCGGTCTGGGCGTGCTGTTCATCGGTATGGATATGATGAGCGCCGCCATGAAGCCTCTGGCGGATGAGCCGGCATTCGTTTCCCTGATGACCCGTTTCGAAAACCCGCTTCTGGGCATTCTGGCCGGTACGCTCTTCACCGCGCTGATCCAGTCCTCTTCCGCCAGCGTGGGTATTCTGCAGGCGCTGGCCGCCAGCGGCGCAATCAGCTTCTCCAGCGCGGTGTTTGTGCTGTTCGGTCAGAACATTGGTACCTGTATCACTGCGGTGCTGGCCAGCATCGGCACCAGCCGGAACGCCAAGCGCACTACCCTGATCCACCTGATGTTCAACATCATCGGTACCATTATTTTCACCATCGTGTGTGTGCTGTTCCCGCTGCCTGCGCTGGTGGCGTCGCTCTCGCCGGAGAATATCCCCAGCCAGATCGCCAACATGCACACCCTGTTCAATATCGTAACCACCCTTCTGCTGCTGCCTCTGGGTACTCAGATGGCCGCACTGGCCGAGCACATCCTGCCTGAGCCTCCGGAAAAGACCGAGGAGGAGAAGCGCGAGATGATGGGCCTTGCCTATCTGGACAAGACTACGCTTGGTTCCTCCGCTGTATGGCTGGGCAAGCTGCAGCAGGAGCTGGGCCGTATGCTGGATCTGGCCAGCGAAAACGTGGATGCCGCCTTCCAGGCCGTGATCAGCGGCCCGGACGAAAAGACCGAAAAGGCCATTCACACCGAAGAGCTGGTGGACCTGCTCAACAAGGAGATCAGCCACTATGTGGCCAAGGCCATGGTGCGCGAAACCAACGCCGAGGATTCGGCGGCAGTGGCCTCCGGCTTCCGCATTGCGGGCAACATCGAGCGCATCAGCGACCATGCCATGAACATTCTGGGCTATGGCCAGCGGCTGGAAAAGGAGAATATCCAGCTGTCCGACGAGGCACTCAAGGAGCTGATGGAGATGCGCGCGGTCTGTGCCAAGGCGCTGCGCTATCTGCACGGCGAGTCCCGGCTGGACAACGCCGCTCAGCTGGAACAGACCATTGACGATATGACCGGCCGCTTCCGGGAAAACCACATGCGCCGGATGAAAAACGGTGAGTGCAGCGACGAGGGCTGCATCCTCTATTCCGAGATTCTCACCGACTTTGAGCGCGTGGGCGACCATGTGCTGAACATCGCTCAGGAGCTGAGCCGCACCTCTCAGGTTCTGGCATAACCCAAAGAACGAAAAAGGGCCCCTGCCCGGCAATTGCCGGGCAGGGGCCCTTTTTCTGCCATCGGTTGGGCAGACAACCGATTTTAAACGCAAAGGAGCGTAGGATAGAAGATGTAAGAAATTTCCATTTCGATTTGAAATGAGGCGACTATGAAACAATTTTCCCGGATTAAACTTTTTCGATCGGCAGCAGCAATGGTTCTGGCGCTTGTGTTGACCGTGCCTGCGGGTGCGGCAAACCAGGATTCACCGGTGCAGTCTGCTCTTTCCGCCTATACCACAGTTACAGGGGAACTGCCGCTGGATGTGGCAACATTTCCCGACGCCGCATTCCTTGGCTATGTGAAAACGCTGGATCTCGACGCGAACGGCAGTCTGTCTGCCGAAGAGCGGGCGCAGGTGGTGCGGATGGATGTGCGCAATCGGGGCATTGCTTCCCTGCAGGGGCTGGAACAGTTCCCCAACCTGGAATATCTGAACTGCAACAACAATGCGCTGACTGAGCTGGACCTGGCGCTGGCACCCCGGTTGCAGACATTATTCTGCAACGACAATCAGCTGACCGCGCTGGATGTTTCCGCGGCGGCGTCGCTTCAGATACTGCATTGCCACGCAAATCAGCTGACCGCGCTGGATGTGAGCGGCAATCCGGAGCTGAGCGATCTTGCCTGTGGCGACAATCCCATCCAGGAGCTGGATCTGACAGCGAACAGGAAACTGGAGTATTTTACCTATCTGGGCGGGCCGCTGACCCGGCTGGAGCTGGGGAACAATGAATCCATGATCTACCTGTGGGTGGGGTATACCCCCATGACAGAGATCGACATGAGCGGGCTGCCCAATCTGCAGACGGTGGGGCTGGACCACAACGAGTTCACGTTTCTGGATCTGAGCGGTAATCCGCAGGTGATTGATCTTCTGGCCCGGGAGAACCGGCTGCTGGGCATCGAGATGGGCACGGCGGCGCCAACGGCAGACCTGAGCGATCAGCGGCCGGTGGCGATTCATCTGCCGGCCGGTTCGGATCACTATACCCTGACCGATCTGGGAATTCCCCTGCAGCTGGAAGAGATCAGCGGCCTGACCGGTGCACAGATGGAAAAAGGGGAATTGTATGAAATTGCAGCCAACGGCACAGTGGACTATGTGTACACCGATGAAGGCGCTGCACTGACCGCGCATCTGCAATTTGACTGGACCGGGGCTCCCCTGCCCACGGCAACGCCGGAGCCAACGGGAACCCCGGAGCCCACAGCAACGCCGGAGCCCACAGCAACGCCGGAGCCCACAGCAACGCCGAAGCCCACAGCAACCCCGGAGCCCACGGCCACGCCGGAGCCTACAGCAACGCCGGAGCCCACGGGAACCCCGGAACCTACAGCAACGCCGGAGCCTACGGGAACCCCGGAGCCCACGGCAACCCCGGAGCCTACGGGAACCCCGAAGCCCACGGCAACCCCGGAGCCTACAGCAACGCCGGAGCCCACAGCAACGCCGAAGCCTACGGGAACCCCGGAGCCCACGGCAGCGCCGGAGCCCACGGCAACACCGAAGCCTACGGGAACCCCGGAGCCCACGGCAACGCCGGAGCCTACGGGAACCCCGAAGCCCACGGCCACGCCGAAGCCTACGGCAACGCCGGAGCCTACCGCCACCCCAGAACCTGTAACGGAGGAAAAAGCAGAAGCGACCTCCAAACCCACCGGCATACCGGTGCCGCTGCCACCGACTCAGCCACCTTCCGGCCCGGCTTCGGGAGGAACCCTTCGTCCGGGCAGCACAGCGCCTACCGCCACCTCCTCTGCCACGGATTTGCCCTCTCCATCGCCTGCGGCAATTCCCACGGCGGAACCGACGCAGACCCCGACCCCTGTACCCGTCCAGGAACAGGAAAAGCAGGAAAAGGGCTGGCCCTGGTGGCTGCTGCTGGTTCTTCTGATCCTTTTGATTCTGGCCGCAGTGATTGGGATTCGCCGCGCGCTGGCGCAGGAACAGGCGGACAGGAGCACTTCTGAAAAGTAACCTTCACCTGAGCCCATAAAATAGAATACGCCCGCAGGGAAGTTTCCCTGCGGGCGTATTTGCTTGCAAAAAAGCAAAAACAAAAGGCCCGCTCAAATTGAGCCGGCCCTTCTGTTTTGTCGAAAATCAAGCATTCGCCTTGTTAGCGCGCTTCGCCATACGGCTGATCTTGCGGGAAGCGGTGTTCTTGTGCAGTACACCCTTGCTCTTAGCCTTATCAATAGCGGAGATAGCAGCAACAACGACGGCTTCCTTATCAGCTGCGTTCGCAGCGATGGCAGCGTCTGCCTTCTTCACGACTGTTTTCAGGTTGGACTTAATCGCCTTGTTGTGAAGGGCTTCCTTCTTGGACTGAACGACACGATCCTTCTGCGATTTAATGTTAGGCATTCGTACCACCTCCTTGTCACCCATAACAGTGCAACTTATAATATCACATTTGAGCGGGTGTTGCAAGCCTTTTTTCATACTTTTTCGGAGAATTTTTTGAAATCCGGTGGCCAACACTGAGAAAAGACCCTCCGCGGGCAAAATTTTCCGTCCGCGGCAGCAAAAAAGGAGGACTGAGCATGAACATATACACCGATATGGCCGACGAGCTGTTCCGTCCGGGCAGGGGCACGGTGCCCCCCGGCGTGCAGGTGCGCACCGCCAGCAGCGGGCCCATCCGGCTTACCCGGGTGCAGATCACCCGGCAGGGGCTGGCCCGCCCGGCGGGGCGGTATTCCACGCTGGAGACCCCCAGTCTGGCCGCGCTGGATCGGCGGGACGAACGGCTGATCAGCGCCGCAGCGGCAGAGCTGCGGGCCATGCTGCCCGCGGTGGGGCTGGTGCTGGTGGTGGGCGTGGGCAACCGGCGGGTCACGGTGGACGCGCTGGGCCCCCGAACTGCAGCGGGGGTTCTGGTGACCCGGGGCCTTGCAGCAGATTCCCGGGCCGACGGTCTGGGCCTGCGGGAGGTGGTCTGCGTGAGCCCCGGCGCGTCCGGAGCCACCGGTATCCCGCTGGCCCAGCTGCTGGCCGGGCTGGTGCGCACCCTGAAGCCTGCCGCGATTGTCTGTGTGGACAGCCTGTGCACCTCCGACCCGGCCCGGCTGGGCCGAACCATTCAGATCAGCGATACCGGCCTCTCCCCCGCCCGGCCGGATTCCGGCCGCTGTATCACCCGGGCCATGCTGGGGGTTCCGGTGCTGGCGGTGGGCGTGCCCACCCTGATGGAAGCGGACGAATGCGTGGAAGGGGCCAAAGGGCTGATTCTCACCTGCCGTCAGCTGGATGGAGTGATTCGCAGCGGCTCCGAGCTGCTCAGCGCAGCCATCAACAAGGCGCTGCAGCCCTCACTGAGCATCGCAGAGCTGTGTTATCTGGCCAATTAAGGCATAACCCTGCCGCCCGGGTGCATATCCTTTGAGCAGGACTCAAAAAGGAAAGGGGGCGTCGGAATGGGCCGATCAAGCTGGCTGCGCCGGGTGGGCGCGGGCGCTCTGGCGGCAGGCGTGAGTCTGCTGGCCTGGAACGCCGCCCGGCAGCTGGGCCCGCCCAGCGTCACCGCAAGCCTGACGGTGGCGGGCGCGGCGCTGGCCGACCCGGCGGCGGCATTGCAGGCGGTGCGGCAGCTGGCGCAGGGGGAACCATCCGCCCAACCGGCAGCGGCTCAGCCGATGCCAACCCCGCAGCCAACGCCGGCCCCGGCGGCCCAGAGCCAGGTGGCGGAACAGGCCGCTGCCTCCGAGCCGCAGCCTGCCGTCAGCGAAGAACCGGCCCCGGAACCCACGGTGCAGCCCCAGCCCCGGCCGGCAAATGCCGGCCAGATCGTGAACGAGCATTACGAGCAGGGCGAAGGGGAGCTGTATGTCCCCTGCGGGGCGGGTACCATCAAAAACTGCACCAGCCTTTCCGCCTCGCAGGTGGCCCAGGCGGCATCTGCCGGGCTTCCCTTTTCCATTGAGCCGGGCAGCAGCGAGCCGCAGGTGCTCATTATGCACACCCATGCCACCGAGACCTACGAGCTGGAGGAGAAGGACTGGTACGACCTATCCTTTACCTGCCGCAGCACCGATCTTTCGGTGAACATGGCGGCGGTGGGCGAGGAGATTGCCGCCCAGCTGAACGCGGCGGGCATCGTGACTTTGCACGACACCACCCTCCACGATTATCCCAGCTACAACGGCAGCTACGAGCGCAGCAACGAGACGGTGCGGGCGTATCTGGAGCAGTATCCCAGCATCAAGGTGGTGCTGGACGTTCACCGGGACGCCATCGAGCCGGCCAGCGGCCAGCGGGTGAGCGCGGTGGCTGAGATCGACGGCCAGACCGCCGCCCAGGTGATGATCATCTGCGGCGCGGACAACGGCGGCAACCTGCCCAATTTCCGGCAGAATCTGGCCTTTGCTGCTGCCTGGGAAAACGCCATGGAAAGCCGGTATCCGGGCCTGACGCGCCCGGTGCTGTTTGATTACCGGTATTACAATCAGGACCTGACCACCGGCAGCCTGCTCATCGAGATCGGCAGCCACGGCAACACGCTGGAGCAGGCCAAATATTCCGGCCGGCTGGTGGGGCAGGCGCTGGCGGCCCTGCTCAGTGGGCAATAGGTGCGGTTGGCCGTTGACAAACCCGCCCGGCGGGGGTAAAATACCAAGTACAATGGCTGAGAAAAAGAAAAGTAAGCGGGAGCCTTTGCCCCAGCGAGCGCGGGATGGTGCAAGCCGCGCGCACAAGACCCGCCGAACGAACCCTTTGGAGCTGCAGCCCCAACGCCTGCCCGCCGGATTCTGGCCGGGCAAATGGTCAGTAGGGTGAGCCGTGGGCGGCGCGTTAAGCCGCAGCGCTTGGCTTTGAGCGTGAAAAGTGGCCGCGATCAGGCGGCAAGTTAGGTGGCACCGCGGATCCGGCAGCGATTCGTCCTAAGAAAAGGACGGGATCGCTGCCGGATTTTTTCATTTTCAAAGGAGAGAAAACATGAAACGCATCGACATCAAGGCGCTGTTCAGCGCCCCCCCGGCGGACGGTACCGTTGTGACCGTGTGCGGCTGGGCCAAGACCGTGCGGGATTCCAAGAACATCGGCTTCATTGAGCTGAGCGACGGCACCTGCTTCAAGAACCTGCAGATCGTGTTCGAGGCTGCCAAGCTGGAAAACTACAAGGACGTGGCCAAGGCCGGCGTGGGCACCAGCATGCAGGTTGTGGGTCGTGTGGTACTGACCCCCGGCGCCAAGCAGCCTCTGGAGATCAACGCCGACAGCGTGGAGCTGCTGGACGTATGCCCCTCCGATTATCCCCTGCAGAAAAAGCGCCACAGCGTGGAATTTCTGCGCACCATGCCCCATCTGCGTCCCCGCACCAACACCTTTGCGGCGGCGTTCCGTGTGCGCAGCACCGCGGCTTATGCCATCCACAAGTTCTTCCAGGAGAACGGCTTTGTGTATGTGCACACCCCGCTGATCACCGGTTCCGACTGTGAGGGCGCCGGCGAGATGTTCCGCGTGACCACTCTGGACCTGAACAACCTGCCCCGCACCGAGGACGGCAAGGTGGATTTCAGCCAGGATTTCTTCGGCCGCAGCACCAACCTGACCGTGTCCGGTCAGCTGGAGGGCGAGGCTATGGCGCTGGCCTTCGGTAAGATCTACACCTTCGGCCCCACCTTCCGCGCCGAGAATTCCAACACCCCCCGCCACGCCGCCGAGTTCTGGATGATCGAGCCCGAGATGGCCTTTGCGGATCTGACCGATTACATGGACAACGCCGAAGCCATGGTGAAGTATGTGATCGGCTATGTGCTGGAGCAGTGCCCGGACGAGATGGCCTTCTTCAACCAGTTCTTTGACAAGGGTCTGCTGGAGCGGCTGAACGCTCTGGTGAACGCCGAGTTTGCCCGCGTCAGCTACACCGACGCCGTGGAGCTGCTGAAGCAGCACAACGACCAGTTCCAGTACAAGGTGGAATGGGGTGTGGATCTGCAGACCGAGCACGAGCGCTACCTCACCGAGCAGATTTTCAAGAAGCCCGTGTTCGTGACCGATTATCCCAAGGAGATCAAGAGCTTCTACATGCGCCAGAACGAGGACGGCAAGACCGTTGCTGCGGCGGATATGCTGGTGCCCGGTGTGGGCGAGCTGATCGGCGGCAGCCAGCGTGAGGAGCGCTACGATCTGCTGAAGGCCCGCATGGATGAGCTGGGCATGGACTGCACCGATTACACCTGGTACATGGATCTGCGCCGGTTCGGCAGCGCCAAGCATGCCGGTTACGGTCTGGGCTTCGAGCGCCTGATCATGTACTTGACCGGTATCCCCAACATCCGCGACGTTCTGCCCTTCCCCCGCACCGCCGGCGGCTTTTAACGACTCGACCGGTAGTCGGGTACGGTACGCAAACGGGTACGCACCGGGTTTTCCTCAGCGAGGTACGCTGACTGCTCTGACCGGACTTGGCGGAAAACGGGAAGAGCGGCACAACAAAAACCAATCAGGCCGGATGCACGCTGCGCGGTGTGCATCCGGCTTTTTGTGTGCGGCAAATCTGCCCTGGGGCTTGTCGGGGGTATCCGGTGCGCGGTATCATAACAGTGAAAAACAAAAACAGGGAGGGATTACGGAAATGAAACGATGGATGGCTGCGGCGCTCTGCATTCTTCTGGCATTCAGCCTGACCGGCTGTTCCCTGCTGGATCAGGCTTACGGTCGGGTCGGCGAGATACTGTGGCAGCTCCAGCAGACCTTTTCCGCTGCGGCACAGCCGGAGAACCAGCCGGAGCCCACGCCGGAGCCCCGCTGGGTGGAGCTGGAATCATACGATCTGGTGGAACAGGGATTTGATCCGTTCATCGCGGCCACAGAGGAGTGGCTGCGCCAGGGGCTGCAGGATGCGGAGAATCTGAGCTGGAACATTCACTCCCTGCATCTGACCCTGGGCACGGACGGTATGCCCCTCACGCTGACGGCGGATTTGTATGCCTATCGGGACGGCCAGTTCCGGCAGGGCTGCCGGATGGAATGGGATGCCGCCGTCGGCCGGCTGCATCAGGAGGTGAACAATGTGGGAACCCTGATGGAAAGCGATGCCGAATCCGGCGCGGATAACACCGAAAATCCCAATCTGCGGCCGGATCTTGTGGCCGAGCGGCTGCGCGCCTTGCCATGCGACGATCTGCAAACAGCGCTGGGCACGCCGCTGGCGGTGGAATTTTCCGCCTATTCCCGCCCGGAGGCAGGCCAGACCGTGGTGGATATGGCAAACGACCCCGGCGGCTTTGATCTGGCCCTCTATCAGGCGGGGCAATACGGCAAGGCGGACGGTTCCCCCGCCTGGATGATTACCGTGCGTCAGACGGAGGATGAGGACCGGGCAGGCACCCGAACCGCCCGCTTCTGCTTTGACCCGGTGGACGAAAGCTGCTGGGTGGGCAATCCGGAACTTTATGCACAAACCGACATTCAGGTTACAAACGAGGGCCACCTGTTCTACACCCGGGACTGGGGCGAAAACTGGAGCGCTCTGCCCAGCCGGTTTGAGGGGCAGCTGGCCGAGTGTATCGAAATCTGTACCGCGATCACCCACAGCAGCTGGTATGTTTCCCCCCAGCCGGACGGCCCGGTGGGCTTTGTGCTGGGCGGAAATCTGCCGGTGGTGGTGTACAGTATGGATGGCGGCGCCACCTGGCAGGAGCAGGATCTGGGCAGCTACCCCCATAAGCCGGACCGGCGTGCGCTGTGCGGCGCGCCGGATGGCTCCCTGTATGCGGCGGTGGGCTGCGACTGGAGCATGGGCGCCGGTGGTGGCACCGGGCTGTTCCGGTGTGCGCCCGGTGCCCAGAGCTTTGAAGCGCTTGCCCTGCCTGCCGAACTGGATGAACACTACCCCATCTGTGGTGTGACGGCTGGCGGATCGGGGGAAGTGATCATCTCGGCGGAGACCTCCAGCGAAAACAACTGGCCGGCGCTCTATTACACCGCCGATGAGGGCGGCAGCTGGCAGGCACTGGAGCTGCCCTGGGAGGATGTGCAGGCGGATGGCGTGAGTTTTCTGTATCGGGTTTCCTGGCTCCGGCAGCAGGAGGATGGAGCCTGGCAGCTCTGCCTGACCCAGGAGCCTACCGCCGTAAAAGGCTACGACTGGTGTGCGGTATTCACCGCGCCGCAGCCGGAAGGCCCCTGGAGTTTTCTGTCCACCGGGCAGGACCCGGCTTCTCTTTGAGCAAAAGCGGCTGAAAATGCACAAAAGGTGTATAAAAATAAGAAAAAAGCCGTTGACAATCGGACATCAGCGTTTTATTATAGGAAAGTAAATTGAATACCACACAATAGAGGCGCGAACCGTATGGTACCGCGAAGGGAGGCCTGCCGGCCGGGGATCTTTGCGGGAAGAGACGGTTCGCCGAAACAGGCTCTCTCGCGGCAGCGGGGTGCTTGTTGGGGTGCCGTCCAGCGGGCGGTGCACTCTCACTTGAACAAAGTGGTGGCGCTATTGGGGTTTTGTTCCGTTCTTTCGAGGGGCGGCGATGCAAATTCCAGCGTCGCGGCCCCTCTTTTTTATTTGTTTGCGGCGTCGGTGGGGCGTGACGGGTGGTTGTGATGGTATCCGATGGAAAACAGAGGAGGAATCACAATCATGTCGAACTTTCTGAACGCCCTGAACAACATCATCTGGGGCCCGCCGCTGATCATTCTGATGATCGTGACCGGCGTGTACTTCACCCTGCGCACAAAATTCTTCCAGGTGCGCCATCTGGGCTACATCTTCAGCCGTACGCTGGGCCGGCTGTTCCACCGCACCGATGAGAGCGCCGATGAAAAGGGCCTGCTCACCCCCTACGAAGCCATTGCCACCGCCGTGGGCGGCTCGGTGGGCTTCGGCAACATTGCCGGCGTGGCCACCGCGGTGACCACCGGCGGCCCCGGCGCAGTGTTCTGGATGTGGCTCACCGCCTTCCTGGGCATGCTGATCAAGCAGGTTGAGGTGACGCTGGCGGTGTACTACCGCCGCACCGATGAAAACGGTGTGCCCTACGGCGGCCCCACCTATTACATGGAGCGGGGCCTTGGCGAAGAGCGCCACTGGGGCAAGCTGTGGCTGCCGCTGGCCTTTGTGTTCGGCATCGGCATCTTCTCCACCTTCTTTATCAGCGCCTCCACCTTCACCACCTCTGAGGTGGTGGCCCAGTCTCTGGGCATTCCCCAGGCCATTGCGGCGCTGATCATGGTGGCGATCCTGTATTTCATGATCTGGGGTGGTGTGAAAAAGCTGGGCCAGATTCTCACCAAGCTGGTGCCTGTCATGAGCCTTTCCTACCTGATCCTGGGCATCGTGATCATTTTCATGCACCTGGATAACCTGCTGCCCACCCTGGCCTCCATCTTCGGGGAAGCCTTCACCGGTTCCGCGGCGCTGGGCGGTTTTGCGGGCGCCAGTGTTTCCAAGGTGATCTCCACCGGTATGGCACGCAGCGTGTATTCCAACGAGGCCGGCTGGGGCAGCAGCCCCATGATCCACGCCTCCAGCCAGACCCGCCACCCGGTGGAACAGGGTCTGTGGGGTTCCTTTGAGGTATTTGTGGACACCTTTGTGGTATGCACCATCACTGCGCTCACCGTGCTGGTTTCCGGCGAGTGGACCAGCGGCGCCACCAATGCCACTCTGGCGCTGAACGTGTTTACCCACAATTTCGGTGTGTTCGGCACCGTGGTTCTGACCCTGATCATGGTGGTATTCTCGGTGACCACCTCCGGCGGCTGGTATGCCTATTACGAAGTGGTGCTGCGCCATCTGGCAAAGAACCATCCGAAGGTCAAGAAGTATCTGCTGCTCATGTTCAAGTACTTCTATGCGGTGCCTCCCTTCTTCCTGACTCTCTACCTGATCTATGTGGGTGATCTGAGCATCTGGACTCTGGTGGACATCACCAGCGGTATTCCCACCTTTGTGAACGTGGCGGTAATCCTGATTCTGTCCGGCCAGTACTTCAAGCTGCTCAAGGACTACAAGGCCCGTTACATGCACATCGGCCAGGTGGATCCGGATATGGCCATCTTCTACGAGGACAAGCCCGAGGTCAGGGCGGCGCTGGAAAAGGAAAAAGCCGCCCAGAAATAATCGAAAGCAGAACAATGCAGGCCGGGGCCTTTTGAAAGAAGGCCCCGGCTTTTGACCAATGGAGGAACTTTTTATGCGTACTCTTTATGAAAACGGGCGGGTCTACACCGGCCAGCTGCCCCTGACCGAAGCCTTTGTGGTGGAGGACGGCCGGTTTGTGTTCGCGGGCGGCGCGGAGCAGGCCCGCCTGGCGGCAGGGCCGGACGCCCAGGTGGTGGATCTGGAGGGAGCTTTTGTCTGCGCAGGTTTCAACGATTCTCACATGCACCTGCTCAACTACGGCTATGCGCTGCAGGTGGCGGATCTGTCCAGCCATACCGGTTCTCTGGCCGAGGTGCTGGATACCATGCGCGCCTTTTTGAAGGAAAAGAACTTCGCCCCCGGCCAGTGGGTGCGGGGCCGTGGCTGGAACCATGATTACTTCACCGATGAGCAGCGCTTCCCCACCCGCCAGGATCTGGATCAGGTGAGCCGGGAGCATCCGGTGTGCATCGTTCGCACCTGCGGCCACACCTGCGTGGTGAACACCAAAGCGCTGGAAATGATCGGCGTTACCGCCGCCACCCCCCAGCCGGAAGGCGGCTGCTTTGAGCTCGGGCCGGACGGTGAACCCAACGGCGTATTCCGGGAAAACGGCATGGAGCTGGTGTATTCCAGGCTGCCCAAGCCCAGCGTGGAGGATCTGAAAACCATGCTGCTGGATGCGCAGAAGCATCTGAACGCCTACGGCGTGACCTCCTGCCAGACCGATGACTTCGACGCCTTCGCCACCGTGGACTGGCGGGAGGTGATGGAAGCCTATGCCCAGTTGGAGGCCGAGGGAAAGATGACCGTTCGCATGTACCAGCAGGCCCAGCTCACCAGCGTGAAGGCGCTGGAGGAGTTCTTTGCAGAGGGCTACAACACCGGCTGGGGCGACGAATGGGTCAAGGTGGGCCCGCTGAAGATTCTGGGCGATGGTTCTCTGGGCGCCCGCAGCGCCTACCTGAGCCGGGATTATGCAGACAAGCCCGGTTACCGGGGCATTGCCATCTACACCCAGCAGCAGTTCGATGACCTGATCGGCTGCGCCAACAATCACGGCATGCAGGTGGCAGTGCACACCATCGGTGACGGCATTCTGGACCGGGTGCTGGAATCCTACGAAAAGGCGCTGGCGGAGCATCCCCGGGCCGACCACCGCCATGGCGTGGTGCACTGTCAGATCACCCGCCCCGACCAGCTGAAAAAGATCGAGGAGCTGGGCCTGCATGTGTATGCCCAGCCCATCTTCCTGGATTACGACATCCACATGGTCACCGACCGGGTGGGCGAGGAGCTGGCTTCCACCAGCTATGCCTTCCGCACCCTGATGGACGCGGGGGTCTGGGTGTCCAGCGGCACCGACTGCCCGGTGGAGCTGCCCCGGGCGCTGGCCTGCATCCAGTGTGCCGTGACCCGCAGTACTCTGAAGGGCGACGCGGGCCCCTACCGGCCGGAGGAGGCCTTCACCGTGCAGCAGGCCATCGACAGCTACACCATTCACGCGGCCCACGCTTCTTTTGAAGAGAACGAAAAGGGCCGCATCGCCCCGGGTTATCTGGCGGACTTTGTGGTGCTGGGGCAGGACCCCTTCGCCGTCGACCCCACCGCCATTCAGAACATCCCGGTGAAGGCCGTGTATGTGGGCGGTAGATGCGTGCACCGGGCATAAGCAACCCGCGCCCCAGCTGGCAATTCGGGCCGGGCTGTGTTATAATTGGCGGGATATGAAGGCATCCAATGGCAGCAGGTCAGGATGAGAAAGGAACCGCATCATGGAAAAGGTTGTTGTTTTAACAGCGGCGCACAAAAGCTTTGATCAGCTGGGGCTGGAGGGCTATCTTCCGGTGCAGGTGGGCGCGGCGCTGGCCGCGCAGGATCTGGGCTTTCAGCGGGATGATGAGGGCGACAATATCTCGGAAAAGAATCCCCAGTACTGTGAGCTCACGGCCCAGTACTGGGCGTGGAAGAACCTGACCGATGCTCAGATTATGGGTCTGGTGCATTATCGCCGCTATTTTACCACCGACCTGTATGCGAAAAACTGGAAGGATGCGATTCTCACCGCGGACCAGATCCGGCAGCTGCTGAGGCAGTATACGATCGTTCTGCCAAAGCCTGTTTACAAGCTGCCCCACAACGGCACGCTGTATCACGACCGGCCCCGACAGGGGCAAAACCGGCATCTGCTGCTGCTGGAGGAAATTCTCCAGCGCCGGTGCCCGGAATATATGCCCTCCTTTGAAAAGTTCGCCTATGGGCGCAGAGTGAGCTTCGGCAACATGCTCCTGTGCTCCCGGGAGGTGTTCTGTGCGTACAGTGCATGGATGTTCCCCCTGCTGGAGGAATTTGAACAGCTGGGCGAACAGGAGGGTATCCTGATCCCCCGCCTGTGCGGCTTTATGTCGGAGTATCTGCTGTGCATCTGGGCCGACCACAATATCCCGGCGGAAAAAATCCTGTTTCTGGACGTGGTGAACACCGAGGAGAATCGTTCCTCCCGCGGCTTCCTGCTGCGCAAGCTGCTGGTTAAGCTGGGGATTTTTGAACCGGTTGCCCGGGTGGGATTTGCCCTCTATTACAAGCTGAAGGGCTGCTGATTTGAAAAGAAAAGGCACGGATATTCGTCTGGAATATCCGTGCCTTTTTGCGTGTATGGATCAGTCTGCCCGCTGGCTGCCCCTCTGACTGTAAAGATACAGCACCAGCCCGGTGGCGCACAGCGCGAAGCCGAAGCCCATGGCCAGCGGCAGGGCGAAATCCGCCGCCCGGCCGAACACCAGATTGGTGAACACCGCCACCAGATCCATGAGCAGGGCGTTCAGGCTCAGGGCGGTGGCCCGGTCAGCAGTGCGAACCTGCCGGTTTTGCAGGGTGGTCTGCAGGGGTGTGAACAGGCTGTGGCAGACCCGCAGCAAAAGGATTGCCGCCACCGAGAGCACCGGCCCGCAGGTGAGGGTGAGCGTCAGGCAGGCCACCGCCGCCAGCGCCAGCAGCACCGCACCGGTGCGCTTCTCCCCCAGCCAGCCGGTGAGCCGGGCGGAGAATCCGCCGCAAAGGCCCAGCAGCGTCATGACCACATAGATGACGGCGATGACGCTGGCGGAAAGACCCGCCCGGGTGTATTGCACCTGATTCAGAAAGGTGGTGATGGTCTGGTGCGCCTCGTTCAGGAATGCCGCCCCCAGCACCAGAAACAGCAGACGCGGGTTTCGCACCAGCTGCCCCAGCAGCACCTTGAATTCTGCCAGCTGGCGGCCTGCCGGCCGGGGCTGGCTGGAGCGGACCTCCCGCAGAAAGAGCGCCAGCAATGCCGCAGCCCCGTAGCTGAACACGGTGAGCAGGCCCGCCAGCCGGTAGTTTTCGCCCACGAACACCGCGTAAACGGCGCTGGCCGCCAGCAGGCCGGCCATGCCCAGATTGTTATAAATACCAAAGACCCGGTGGCTCTCCTCCTCCGGGCAGGAAAGATACAGAATGCTCACATCCAGGCCGGAAAGCCCGGCGCAGACCACGCTCAGCATCAGACGCTCGGCCAGAAAGCCGCCGAAGCTGTCTGCCTGCCAGAACACGATCTTGGACACAAAATAAAGCCCGCAGCACAGGATCATGGACCGGCGATAACCGATCCGATCCGCCAGAATGCCCCAGGGTACCTCCAGCGCCAGTGCCAGCGCCAGCGAGATGCTCTCGATCAGAGTGATCTGAAAGACGCTCACCCCCGCCGCCTGGCGGTAAAGGGTGGCGATCGGCCCGTAGAACACCATGCCCTGCAAAAGAGCAATGGCGTACATCAGCCGGATGTTCCGATTGTTTTTCATAGCAGCAAAAAAACCGTCCTTTGTCTGAAAATACCGCACAGCAAACACCCGCCCCGCGCGTTTGCGCAAAGCGGCCGTCAGCCTGTGTGGTGTTTTCAGATGGGACGGTTCATGGCGGATTCTCCTGATTGCAGGCCAAAAGCAGCCTTTGAATTTACTTTATTCTAGCACAGTGAAAAATTGTTTGCAAGGCTCTTTTCCGTATGTGGGAATTGACAGGAAAACGAAAAATGCCCCGGTCTTAGCCGGGGCATTTTCAGTATCAGAGGGAAAAATCAGTCCTCGCGGTTCTCCGCATCCCGCTGGGCCTGCTGCTGGCGGAAGCGCTCCTCCAGACCGAAGCATTTGTCCATTGCGGGATAGATGATCATCAGCACGATCAGCTCCACCAGCGCGAAGCCGAACAGCACCACCCACAGCGCGGTGTAGGGCAAAAACGAGATGATCACGATCCAGTATATGATCTGAATCAGCGCCGCTGCAATGGAGCGGGGCGCAAAGGAAAGCGCCAGAAGCAGGCTGTTCTTCACCAGCGTGCCCAGAGGCAGATCCATCAGCACCAGCTGGCTGAACAGATAGGGGAAGATCATGGCGGTGAGCAGCACATTCATGCAAATCAGCGCTGCGCTTATCACATCGGTCTGGCCGCCGGCCAGCAGGAAGTAGCCCATGAACAGCTGGCTTGCCAGCAGAAAGCCCAGCACTGCGCCGGGAATCAGGCTCTGGCGCCAGTTGCGGCGAAAGGCCTTTTTGTAAACATGCCACCAGTAGCCCGGCTCATCCCGCATGGCACGCAGGATGGTGTCGTGCAGGCCTGCATAGCAGGGCCCCAGAAGAATACCGCCCAGAATACCGCCCGCTGCGGCCAGCAGTACCGTACGGCCCAGAATGCCCAGGAAAATCAGAATCAGTGCAGGCAGAAAGCCCAGAGTGCACAGCAGATTTGCCCGGAACAGATCGCCCATGTCCCGGCCAAGGATTTCGAAAAAGCGGGCCGGTCCCTTTTTGCGGGGTTCATCCTTGCGCACACCGGGGCCGGGTGTGTTGTAGTTGGGGTGAAAAAGACCCATGTTGAATCAACGCTCCTTTTGATGATGGGGGCACGGCGCGCCCCGTTTCTCTGCTTCTATTTGTAACATATTTTGAGGCGGATTACAAACACCGGCGGCCGGTTTGGCGCATGAATCATGGAAACGTTTCCGGGAATTTCACACAAAATGCAAGCAAAGCGCACAAAACTTTTTCCGTGGGAAGGTGAATATCGATGAAAATAACGAAAGATGGTTGAAAGTGCAAAAAATCAAGCATATAATATAAGCGTCGGAAACGTTTCCGGCAACGTTTTCGAAAATCTGCGGAAGGGGTGGCGAGCGTGACCATCAAGGACATTGCCCGGGAAAGCGGTTATGCGATCAGCACCGTATCCCGTGCGCTGAACGACCACCCGGACGTGAGCGAGGAGGCCAAGGCCCGCATCCGTCAGGTGGTGGAGGCTCGGGGCTTTGTTCCCAATGCCAACGCCCGCAAACTCAAGCAGACCGAAGCAAAAACCATTGTGTTCCTGGTCAAAAGCACCACGAACATGTTCTTCGCAGGCATGCTGGTTCAGCTGCAGCAGCTGGTGAGCCGGGCCGGTTACGACGGCGTGGTTCAGTACCTGGATGAGGACGGCGACGAGGTGGTGCTGGCTCAGCGCTTGAGCCGGGAGCTCAAGCCCCGGGGAATTATCTTTCTGGGCGGCAGCGCCGAGCATTTCCGCAAGGGGTTTTCCTCCATCCGCCTTCCCTGCGTGCTGGCAACGGTGGTCAGCGAGGAGCTGGCCTTCGACAATCTCTCCATGGTCGGTGTGGATGACCGCAAGGGCGGCGCCGCCGCCATCGATCACCTGCTGGCCAACGGCCATAAGGACATTCTGATCCTGGGCGCGGATCCCGCTTACAGCAATCCCAGCTACAAACGGCTGCAGGGCTGCAACGACAGCTTCACCGCCCATGGCATGGAGCTGGCCCCCCGGCGGTATCTGAAAACCAGCTTCAGCTTTGAGGCCGCTTATCAGGCAATGGACGCCTGGCTGAAGGAAGGCCAGCGGCCCCAGGCGGTGTTTGCCATGAGCGATACCACCGCCATCGGCGCCATCCGGGCGCTGAACGACCATGGGCTTCGGGTGCCGGAGGATGTGTCGGTGATCGGTTTCGACGGCATGGAGCTGTCGAACTTCTACACTCCCCGGCTGTGCACCATGCGTCAGCCCTCCGAGCGCATTGCTCAGGCCAGTGTGGAACTGCTGCTGGGCTGCATCGAAAAAAAGCAGCCGGCCCGCACCCTCATGCTGGAGGCGGAGCTGGTGTTCGGTGAATCGGTGGCCGAACGCAAATGAATCTGTATCCCGGGCGGGAGCGACCCGCCCTTCAATCGACAACCATTAAGCATCAAAAAAGGAGAAACACACTATGAAAAAGGCACTTGCACTTGTGCTTGCAGCGGCCATGGCGCTGAGCTTTGTGGCCTGCGGCGGCTCCGGAACGACGACCAGTACATCCCAGACCGGCGAAAGCACCTCCACCGGTGCAGCCTCCACCACCGGAAACGCTTCCGGCGGCAGAGTCTACTATCTGAACTTCAAGCCCGAGCAGGCAGACCAGTGGGTGGAGCTGGCTGCCAAGTACACCGAGGAGACCGGCGTTCCCGTGGACGTGGTCACCGCCGCCTCCGGCACCTACGAGTCCACCCTGAAGGCCGATATGGCCAAGACCGACGCACCCACCCTGTTCCAGGTGAACGGCCCCGTTGGCCTGGCTGCCTGGAAGGACTACTGCTATGATCTGTCCGACACTGAGCTGTACAAGCAGCTGACCAGCGATTCCTTCGCCCTGAAGGATGGCGACAAGGTTGCCGGCGTTGCATACGTAATCGAGACCTACGGCCTGATCTACAACAAGGCGCTGCTGAACGAGTACATCGCCAAGGATTACGCGGTGATCGAGGATGCCGCCGAGATCAACAACTTCGACACCCTGAAGGCTGTGGCCGAGGACATCACCGCCCATAAGGATGATCTGGGCTTTGCCGCCTTCACCAGCGCCGGCATGGATTCCTCTTCCGACTGGCGCTTCAAGACCCATCTGGCCAACCTGCCCGTTTACTACGAGTACCAGGCCGACGGCATCACCTCCACTGAGGCCATCAAGGGCACCTACCTGGAGAACTACAAGAACGTGTGGGATCTGTACATCAATAACGCCACCTGTGAGCCTGCCATGATTGGCTCCAAGACCGGCGACGACGCAGCCGCCGAGTTCGCCATGGGCGAAGCCGTGTTCTACCAGAACGGCACCTGGGGCTACGGCCAGGTAACCGGTTACGAAGTGGCCGACGAGGACATGGGCATGATGCCCATCTACATCGGTGTTGAGGGCGAAGAGAATCAGGGCCTGTGCACCGGTTCCGAGAACTACTGGTGCATCAACGCCAAGGCCAGCGAGGAAGACATCCAGGCCACCATCGACTTTGTGGAATGGTGCATCACCAGCGAGACCGGCAAGACCGGTATGAAGGACATGGGCTTTGTGTGCCCGTTCACCGGCTTCACCGATGAATACCTGCCCGAGAACCCGCTGGTTCTGGCCGCCAACGAGGACGTGGCTGCCGGCCACAAGACCGTGGACTGGTGCTTCACCACCATGCCTTCCGAAGAGTGGAAGAACGGCGTGGGTGCCGCCCTGCTGGAGTACGCTCAGGGTACCGGCGACTGGAGCGGTGTTGAGACCGCTTTCGTGGACGGCTGGGCCACCGAGTATGCAGCTGCCAACGGCTGAGCCGCACAGCACTGAATTGTATCCGTAAAACCGAAGGGGGCGGGCAGGTTCTGCCCGCCCCCGCTGCGGTTTTTGCGCATGCCTGCCGGTCTGCTTCCGGCCCGGCGCAGTGCCGTCCCCTGCGGGGGGCGGACCGGCGGGCATGACGGCCCCGGGCGGGCCCGATCCGATTTTTCATCCATCACAACAAGGAGGGAACTGTTTATGGAACGCGCGGTCAAAAAATACTTCCCCATCTTCGCGCTGCCCACCCTGCTGGCCTTTGTCATCGGCTTTATTGCCCCCTTCATTGAGGGCGTGTATCTTTCGTTCTGTGAATTCACCACCATCTCGGATGCCCGGTTCGTGGGGCTGAAAAACTACGGCCGCATCTGGTCCGACCCCACCTTCCTGCATTCGCTGTGGTTCACTGCTCTGTTCACGGTGGTCACGGTAATCCTGATCAACGTGCTGGCCTTTGCGGTGGCACTGCTGCTCACCAAGAGCTTCAAGGGCACCAACCTGTTCCGGGGCGTGTTCTTCATGCCCAACCTGATTGGCGGCATCGTGCTGGGCTATACCTGGCAGCTGATTCTGAACGGCATCTTCGGGCTGTTCGGCCGCACCCTTACTTACAGCGCATCCTACGGCTTCTGGGGTCTGGTGATCCTGATGTGCTGGCAGCAGGTGGGCTATATGATGATCATCTACATCGCCGGCCTGCAGAGCATTCCCGGCGATCTGTACGAGGCGGCCCGCATCGACGGCGCCAGCTCCCGCCAGTGCCTGTGGCGCATCACCCTGCCCATGAGCATGCCCTCCATCACCATCTGTACCTTTCTGACGCTGACCAACGGCTTCAAGCTGTATGACCAGAACCTGGCCCTCACCAACGGCCAGCCCTCGGATATGACCGAGATGCTGGCGCTGAATATTGTGAACACCTTCTACGGCCGCAACGGCTGGGAGGGCGTCGGCCAGGCAAAGGCTGTGATCTTTACCATTCTGGTGGCGATCCTGGCGCTGGCCCAGAACCGCCTGACCCGTTCGAAGGAGGTGCAGCAGTAATGACCGACAAGACAAAACATGGCTGGATTTACACGCTGGTGTTTTCCATCGTGAGCCTTGTTTACATCTCGCCCATCCTGATGATCTTCATGAACAGCTTCAAGAAAAAGGCATACATCAACCGGATGCCCTTCGCGCTGCCCAATGAAAAGACCTTTGTGGGGCTGGAAAACTATGTGGAGGGTCTGCGCAAGACCGGTTTCTTCAGTGCCTTCGGCTACAGCCTGTTCATTACCGTGGCCAGCGTGGCGGTGATTCTGCTGTGCACTTCCATGTGCGCCTGGTATATCAGCCGGGTTCACACCTGGTACACCAGGGCCATCTACATGCTGTGCCTGATCTCCATGGTGGTGCCCTTCCAGATGGTCATGTATCCCCTGTCCAAGATCAGCGACTCCATGCACCTGGGCAACCCGGTGGGCATTATCCTGATTTATCTGGGCTTCGGTGCCGGTCTGGCGGTGTTCATGTTCACCGGCTTCATGCGCAGCGTGCCCATCGAGGTGGAGGAAGCCGCCATGATCGACGGCTGCAATCCCCTGCAGACCTTCTTCCGGGTGGTTCTGGCCATGCTCAAGCCCACACTGGTGAGCGTTGGCATTCTGGAGACCATGTGGATCTGGAACGACTATCTGCTGCCCAGTCTGGTGCTGGATCTGCGCAAGTACAAAACCATCCCCATCGCCATTCAGTATCTGAAGGGCGGCTACGGCTCGGTGGACTGGGGCGCCATGATGGCCATGCTGGTGCTGGCCATTGTGCCCATCATCCTGTTCTATCTGGCCTGCCAGAAGCACATCATCAAGGGCGTGGCCGCGGGTGCGGTCAAGGGTTGATCCAACGGGAAAGGAGCGATCGTGTTGAAGCGAGCAAGCGGCATCCTGCTGCCGGTTTCCAGCCTGCCGGGCCCCTGGGGGATCGGCACGCTGGGCAAAGAGGCCAGGCAGTTTGTGGATTTTCTTGCTGCCGCGGGCCAGACCTACTGGCAGATTCTGCCGGTGGGGCCCACCGGCTACGGCGACAGCCCCTATCAGAGCTTTTCTGCCTTTGCGGCAAACCCTTATTTCATTGATCCGGACACCCTGATCGCCCGGGGCCTGCTCACCGAAGAGGAAGCCGGAGCGGACTGGGGCGAAAATCCGGCCCGGGTGGACTATGGTGCGCTGTATGCCCACCGCCACGCGCTGCTGCAAAAAGCGGCGGACCGGCTTCCGGCCGGGGATGCAGGCTTTGCCCACTGGCAGAAAAAACAGAGCGCTTGGCTGGAGGACTACGCCCTCTTCATGGCACTCAAGGAGGAAAACGATCAGCAGAGCTGGACCTGCTGGCCGGATGAGGTGCGTCTGCGCCGCCCCGATGCACTGGAGCGGGCCCGAAAGCGGCTGGCCGGACGGGTGGACTACTGGAGGAAGATCCAGTATCTGTTCTACTGCCAGTGGGCCGCGCTTCTGGAATATGCCCATGGGAAGGGCGTGCAGATCATCGGAGACATTCCCATCTATGTTTCGCCGGATTCCTCGGACATCTGGGCTGCGCCGGAGCTGTTCCAGACCGATGGGGACCGGCGGCTCACCCGGGTGGCGGGCTGCCCGCCGGATGCCTTCGCCGCCGACGGTCAGCTGTGGGGCAATCCCCTGTACGACTGGCCCCGCCACAAGGCCACCGGTTACGCCTGGTGGCTGCGGCGGCTGCGCCATGCGCTTACCATTTACGATGTGGTGCGCATCGACCATTTCCGGGGCTTCGAAAGCTATTATTCCATCCCCGCCCGGGACACCACCGCCCAGAACGGCAGCTGGCAGCCCGGCCCGGGCATGGATTTCATCGGGGCCATCCACGCAGAGATGCCCGGTGCACAGATCATTGCCGAGGATCTGGGATATCTGACCCCGCAGGTGAAGGAGCTGCTGGAAGGCAGCGGCTACCCGGGGATGAAGGTGCTTCAATTTGCCTTCGACCGGCGGGAAGCCGGGGACTATCTGCCCCACAACTATCTGCACAACTCGGTGGTCTACACCGGCACCCACGACAACACCACCACCGCAGCCTGGGAAACCGACGCCCACCCGGAGGATGTGGCCCGCGCTCGCGCCTATCTGCACGCCGAGGGCGAGCCACTGGTGGAGGGCTTTATCCGGGCTGCAATGGCCAGCGTGAGCGCCACCGCCATCATCCCCATGCAGGACTGGCTGGGGCTGGGCGCAGAGGCCCGGATGAACGTGCCCAGCCGCCCCTGGGGCAACTGGCAGTGGAGGCTGGAACCCGGCGCACTGACCTCGGCCCTTGCTCAGCGCATCGCGGCTCTCACCGAGCTGTACGGCCGGTAAACTGGAAAATTATCCAAACACCTTCCAGACGCCTCTCCGAATGGAGAGGCGTTTTTGTTAGTTTTAGGCAAAGAATGGGGTGGCAAGCTTTTTCTTTTGGGCCGATTATGGTACAATAAGCCGTAATGACGCAGCCCGTCCGGCTGCCCGAAACTGCAAGGAGAACTGTTATGCGCACCATTGTTTGGTTTATCTATTTCTGGCTGTATCTGCTGTTCAAGCTGCCCCTTCTGCGCAGGGGCCTGAAGGCGCTGGATGCAGGCGACTGGGCCACCGCCGACGCACTGGCCGCCCGCTGGGTGCCGGACTGGGCGGGCAAGCTGCTGCGGCTGGCCGGTGTGACCGTTACTGTAACCGGCAGGGAGAACATCCCCGAGGGACGGCCCTGCGTGTTTGTGGGCAACCACCGCAGCTATTACGATATTCCCCTCGTGCTCACCCAGCTGGACGCGCCCCACGCGCTGGTTTCCAAAAAAGAGGTGGGCAAAATCCCGCTGGTGCGGGGCTGGATGCGCCTTCTGCACTGCGTTTTTCTGGACCGGGAGGATCCCCGCAAGGCCATGGAGGCGCTGAACGAAGCCATTGCCAACGTGAAAAAGGGTTACTCGGTAACCATCTTTCCGGAAGGCACCCGCAACAAGGGCGAAGAGGGCAGCCTGCTGGAATTCAAGGGCGGAGCCTTCCGCATTGCCACCAAGACAAAGGCTCCGCTGGTGCCCATCGCCATCCTGCACAGCCGGGACATCATGGAAAACAACGGCGGCTGGATGAAGCCTGCTCATGTGACCATTCATATTCTGCCCCCCATCGAGACCGGGGATCTGAGCCGGGAAGAGCTGAAGGAACTGCCCCAGCGCACCGCGGCCCTGATCGGAGCTGCACTGAAGGAAGAAAAGGAGGCATAAAGCCATGGCAAGCGCACGTTATACCCTGAACATCGATCCGGAGGATCTGAAACCGGACGAACCCATTGAATACACCAAAAAACAGAAGGCTGCCAACTGGTGGCACTATAACTGGAAGATCGTGGCGGTGATTGCCGTCGTGGTGGCTGTGGTGGGCTATTATGCCTGGAAGGCGCTGACCGCTGTGCATCCGGATCAGCAGATCGCGCTGGTCAGTGCCGAAGCTCTGCCCGAAGAGGTGAGCGATGCCCTGGGGCGGGCGCTGAGCGGTCTTATGGAGGATGCCAACGGCGACGGTCAGGCACTGGCGCAGGTTCGTTCCTACCAGCTGGACCTGGAGGGACTGGACGCCAGCATCAATGCCGGCAGCACCGGCACCAGTACAAGCACCAGCACTGTGCAGGATGTGGGCGGGGCCATGAACGAGCTGACCAACGGTTATATGCAGATGGCCCAGTCTACCGTGCTGAATGCGGACCTGACCACCGGCGAAGCGGTGATCTTCCTGGTGGATGAGCCGGAGGCATTCCAGAGGACCTACGGCGTGCTCAGCGCGGCAGATGGTACCACGGTTTCCGAAGAGGATCCTCTGAACGGGGTGGAATGGTTTGCCTGGAGCGACTGCCCGGTGCTGGCCTCGCTGGATCTGGGCGAATACACCACCGCCACCGGTGAGACTATGGACTGCCAGGAATACATGAGCCGCTTTGTGGTGGCCCGCCGCGGATATGGCGACAAAACGCCCCCCTATCTGGATGCCGGTGTGGCGCTGTTTGAGACCATCACCGAAGGGGCAACCGCCCAGTGAAAAAGATTCTGATCCGGCTGAAGGAACGGCTTTCCGGCAAAAAGAAGGCGGATACTCCGCCACGGCCTCCGCTGGAAAACCCCTACCGGCGTTTTTATACCCCGGAGCGCAGCTTTGAGCAGCTGGCGCGGCAGGCCCGGGAGCAGCAAAAGCGGGAGCCGAAGGGCTGACCGCAGCGGAAAAAGCCGAACCGGGCCGAAAAAAGAGACCCGGAACGGTTGTGCCGAACCACGGGATATGGTATACTTTATCACATTAATGTGGCAGGAGGGTGTTGCATGGAATCGGAACAGAGCATCGCACAGTCCGCAGAGGAATTGGACCGGCAGCTGGCCCGGCTGTTTTACCGCCGGATGGAGCTGGCGGCCCTTAAGGCCCGGGAGCAGGGCGAGGCCTGCCCCGTTTTTGAAAGCGAGCAGGAGCCGGCGCTGCCGGCGGAGCTGGCCGGGCAGGATCCGGCGCTGGAGCGGTATTACCGGGCCTTCCGGCAGACCGGGCGGCAGCTGGCGGCCCAGTATCAGCTGGAGGTGCTGGGGCGTGATCGGGTGGCCTATCAGGGCGTGGAGGGAGCCTTTTCCCACATTGCGCTGCGGAAGCTGTTTCCTCTGGCCAAAGCCAGAAGCTACCCCACCTGGGCGGCGGTGTTCGATGCGGTGGAAAGCGGCGAGGCAGCATACGGTGTGCTGCCCTTTGAAAACAGCAACGCGGGGGATGTGTCCGCGGTGCTGGATCTCTGCTTTGCCCACCCGGAGCTGCACGTCTGCAGGGTGTATGATCTGCCGGTGCGCCAGAATCTGCTGGCGCTGCCGGGGGCAAGGCTGGCGGACATCCGCCGGGTGGTCAGCCACCCCCAGGCCATTGCCCAGAGCGCCCGGTTTTTGAACAGCCTGGGCCTTGCCGCTACTGAGTGCCTGAACACTGCGGTGGCGGCCAAACAGGTGGCCGAAAGCGGCGACCTTACGCTGGCGGCCATCGCCAGCGCCGAGACTGCCGAGCTTTACGGATTGCAGGTTCTGGCGGCGGGCGTCAACTCGGACGGCGACAACACCACCCGGTTTATTGTAATTACCCGGGAAAATCCCGCCGAGGGCGACCGGTTCAGCCTGCTGTTTACGGTGGATCACAAGGCCGGGCAGCTGGCCCGGGTGATTCAGGCCATCGGCGCGGCCGGGTTCAATATGGAATGCATCAAAAGCCGGCCGATGCCCGGCGTACCCTTTGAATACTATTTTTATGTGGAACTGGAAGGCCAGCCCGGCAGACAGGAAAGCAAGACCCTGCTGGAGGCGCTGGGGCAAATCTGCAACACACTGCGGGTATTGGGGGTCTATACAAAATGAGCAACGAGCAGACAAGGAGTACCGACGGAATGAAACTGACCATGCGGCTGGGCGAGCGCAGCTACGACATTATCTTAAAGCGCGGCGCGCTGCACAACCTGGGCCTTCTGGCCAATCTGAACCGGAGGGTGCTCATCGTGACCGACAGCGGCGTGCCCGCCGAATACGCCGAGATCGTGCGCGCCCAGTGCAGGGAGGGCCACATTGAAACCGTGCCCCAGGGCGAGGGCAGCAAATGCCTGAAGGTGTATGAGGGCCTGCTGCGCCGGATGCTGGAGCTGGGCTTTGACCGGGGCGATCTGGTGGTGGCCGTGGGCGGCGGCGTTGTGGGCGATCTGGCCGGCTTTGTGGCCGCCACCTACATGCGCGGTGTGGACTTTATCAACTGCCCCACCACCACCCTTTCCCAGATCGATTCCTCCATCGGCGGCAAGGTGGCGGTGGATCTGGGCGCGGCGAAGAACATCGTGGGCGCCTTCTGGCAGCCCCGGCTGGTGGTGGTGGACCCGGATACCCTGTCCACCCTGCCCCGCCGCCATTTCATCAACGGTCTGGCCGAGGCGGTGAAAATGAGCCTGACCAGCGATGCCGAGCTGTTCGAGATGTTCGAGAAGCTGGACGTGGACGCCGAGATCGAGACCATTATCTACCGCAGCCTGCTGATCAAAAAGCAGGTGGTGGAAAAGGACGAGACGGAAAAAGGCATGCGGGCCATTCTGAACCTGGGCCACACGCTGGGCCACGGCATCGAGGCGGTGAAGGGCATCTCCGGCCGCCGCACCAACGGCCTGTACCACGGCGAGTGCGTGGCGCTGGGCCTGCTGCCCATGATCGAGGATCGGCAGCTGGCCAAACGGGTGCGGGCCGTGTACCGCAAGCTGGGTCTGCCCGCCCGCACCGCCTACAACAAGGAAAAGGTGTGGGCCTACATGCTCCACGACAAAAAATTCCGCGACGGGCGCATCACGGTGGTGAAGGTGCCCGGCCTGGGCTGCTGGCGGCTGGACAAGCTGGACGAAGCCGGGCTGAAGGCGATCCTGATGGGGAAGTGATTGGGTGAAAAACACATACGGCAGTGCCATTGCGCTGACCATCTTCGGCGAGAGCCACGGCGCGGCCATCGGCGCGGTGCTGGACGGTCTGGCCGCGGGCATTCCGGCGGATGAGGAATTCATCGCCGCCCAGATGGAAAAGCGGCGGGCGAAAAAGGGCGGTCTTTCCACCAGCCGCGTCGAGGCGGACAAGGTGCGTTTTTTGAGCGGCGTGTACAATGGCCGCACCACCGGCACCGCCATTACCATGGTGATCGAAAACACCAACACCCGCTCGGGTGATTACGCAAAGACCCTGGGCCTGTGCCGCCCGGGCCATGCGGACTACACCGCCCATGTGAAATACGGCGGCTTTGAGGACTTCCGGGGCGGCGGGCATTTTTCCGGCCGCATTACCGCGGCGCTGTGCGCGGCGGGTGCGCTGTGCCAGAGCATCCTGCTGACAAAGGGCATCCGGGTGGCCACCCACGCGGCGCGCATCGCGGGCGTGGAGGACGAGGCCTTTGCTCTGGAGGAAGAGAAGCTGAACGCACAGCTGGCTGCGCTGGACGCCTGCACCGGCCTGCCGGTGCTGAGCGAGGCCGCCGGCGAAGCAATGCAGCAGGCCATCCGGGCCGCCGCCTCTGAGGGCGACAGCGTGGGCGGCGTGCTGGAAACGGCGGTCACCGGCCTGCCTGCGGGCGCGGGCGAGCCCTTCTTCGACAGCGTGGAAAGCCAGCTGGCCCACCTGCTGTTCAGCATTCCCGCCGTGAAGGGCGTGGAGTTCGGCGCGGGCTTTGCCATGGCCGGGCTGCGGGGCAGCGTGGCCAACGACCCCATGACCATAAAGGACGGCCGGGTGGTAACCACCACCAACAACAACGGCGGCGTGAACGGCGGCATCACCAACGGCATGCCGCTGGTGGTGCGCACCGCGGTGAAGCCCACCCCCAGCATTTACAAGCCCCAGCAGACGGTGGACATGGGTTCGATGCAGCCCGTCGAGCTGCAGATTCAGGGCCGCCACGACCCCTGCATCGCCCACCGGGCTGCTATTGTGCAGACGGCGGCGGTGGCCTTCGGTCTGGTGGACCTGCTCACCCAGCGCTGGGGGCCACTGTGGCAGGCAGAGGAGGAAGCACCATGGAATACGGACTGATCGGCGCAAAGCTGGGCCACAGCTACTCCAAGGCCATCCACGAGGCACTGTGCAGCTATCGCTATGAGTTGTGCAGCCTGCCCACCGAGCAGCAGGCACGGGAATTTTTGCAGAAAAAGGCCTTCAGGGCCATCAATGTGACCATCCCCTACAAGCAGCTGGTTATCCCCTACTGCACCTGGCTGGAACCGCGGGCCAAAGCCATCGGCGCGGTGAACACGGTGGTGAACCGGGATGGCATCCTCCATGGCTACAACACCGACTACGACGGCTTTCTGTATCTGGCCAATCAGCACGGGGTGGACTTCAAGGGCAAGAGCGTGCTGATTCTGGGCACCGGCGGCACCAGCCGCACGGTGCACGCGGTGGCGAAGGATCAGGGCGCGGCGGAAATTCTGTTTGCCAGCCGCACCGGCAAAGACGGTGCGCTCACCTACGAGCAGGCGCAGGTCCAGAGTCAGGTGCAGATTCTGATCAACACCAGCCCGGCGGGTATGTACCCGAACACCGGCGAATGCCACATCCAGCCCGCGGGCCTGCCCCGGCTGGAGGCGGTGCTGGATGTGGTCTACAACCCCTTTAAAACCGAGCTGATTCTGCGGGCCGAGGAGGCGGGCATCCCCTGTGCCAGCGGCCTGGAAATGCTGGTGGCGCAGGCGCTGTATGCGGCCCGCCAGTTCACCGGTCGGCGTATCCCCTCCTCGAAAATTCAGCCCATCGTGCGCAGCATCCGGGCCCAGCGGTTGAATGTCTGTCTGGTGGGCATGCCCAGCTGCGGCAAATCCACCATCGGCCGCCAGCTGGCCAGGGCACTGAACCGGCCCTTTGTGGATCTGGACGCCGAGATTGAAAAGGCGGCGGGCAAATCTATCCCCCAGATCTTTGAGGAGCGGGGCGAGAATGGCTTCCGCGCGCTGGAGACCGAAACCGCGGCCCGCTTCGGCATGGGCAGCGGCCAGATCATCAGCTGCGGCGGCGGCGTGGTCAAGCGGCCGGAAAACGTGCGGGCGCTGCGCCAGAACGGCGTGATTGTGTTCATCGACCGGCCGGTGGAGCTGCTGAAGGTGGGCGGAAACCGTCCCCTCTCCACCAGTATGGACGGATTGAAACAGATGGAGGCCGAACGCCGGCCCCTGTACGAGGGTGCGGCGGACCTTTGTGTGAAAAACAGCGGCGAGCCCTTCAGCCGGGCGACAAAGGCCGCGCAGGAGGCGTTGTATGAAGCTTTTGGTATTGAACGGGCCCAACCTTAACCTGCTGGGTGTGCGGGAGCCGGGCCTGTACGGCACGGTGGATTACCAGGGCCTGCTGGATCTGATCCAGAAAAAATGCGACGAGCGGGGCGTGGAGGTGCGATTCTACCAGTCCAACCACGAGGGGGATCTGGTGGACGCCATTCAGCAGGCCCGCTTTGACTGCGACGGCATTGTGATCAACCCGGGGGCCTACACCCACACCAGCGTGGCCATTCTGGACGCGCTGAAGGCGGTGGCGCTGCCCGCGGCGGAGGTGCATATCACCGATGTGACCAAGCGGGAGCCCTTCCGCCAGATCAGCTATGCGGGTATGGCCTGTCAGGGGCATTTCATCGGTCAGGGGCTGCAGGGCTACCTGAACGCGGTGGATTTCCTCATTGAGACAGTCGAAAACAGCGAACAGAAGCAGTAAACCTGCAAAGGGAAACAAATACATACAGGGAAAGGGAAAGAACAGATTATGATTATCTCCACCAAGCGCGGCACCCCTCAGGAGGAGCTGCAGAAAATTATTTCGGAATTCGAAAGCCAGGGCCTTGAGGTCACTCTGATCCGCGGTACCGACTACAACGTGTTCGGGCTGGTGGGCGACACCACCAAGATCAACGAGAAGGTTGTGGCCGCCAACCCCTGGGTGGACAGCGTGACCCGTGTGTCCGCTCCTTACAAGAAGGCAAACCGCCTGTTCCATGAAGCCGACACCATTGTGGATGTGAACGGCATCAAGATCGGCGGCAACGAGCCGCTGGTGGTCATCGGCGGCCCCTGCAGCGTGGAGGGCGACGAGTCCACCCTGAAGATCGCCCAGGCCGTGAAGGCGGCGGGCGGCTGCATGCTGCGCGGCGGCGCTTACAAGCCCCGCACTTCCCCCTATGCCTTCCAGGGCCTGGGTACCGAGGGTATTCTGGCCATGGTGAAGGCCCGCGAGGCCACCGGCCTGCCCATCGTGAGCGAGCTGATGAGCGAGGATCGGATCGAGGAGTTCGAAGAATATGTGGACGTGGTGCAGATCGGCGCCCGCAACATGCAGAACTTCCAGCTGCTGAAGGCGGTGGGCAAGATGAAAAAGCCGGTGCTGCTCAAGCGCGGCCTTGCCAACACCATCGAGGAGTGGATCATGAGCGCCGAGTACATCATGGCCGGCGGCAACGAGAACGTGATTTTCTGCGAGCGCGGCATCCGCACCTTCGAGAAGTACACCCGCAACACGCTGGATCTTTCCGTTGTGCCCATCATCAAGCAGAAAACCCACCTGCCCATCATCATCGACCCCAGCCATGCCACCGGCGACTGGCGTCTGGTGGAGAGCATGAGCCGGGCCGCCGTGGCCGCCGGTGCCGACGGCCTGATCATCGAGGTACACACTGACCCCGAGCATGCCTGGAGCGACGGCGCCCAGACCCTGAAACCGGATAAATTCCGCGAGACCATCGACCAGTGCCGCCAGATCGCGCAGGTGCTGGGCCGTGGTGTGCGCCAGCCTCTTGACTGAGCAGACCCAAAAGGAGGAACTTCCATGATCGCCCACATCCAAGCCCCGGCCGCCATCGGCGGCCGGATCACCGCGCCGCCCTCCAAGAGCATGGCCCACCGGGCGGTGCTCAGCGCCGCGCTGGCCCGGGGATGCTCCCGGGTGGAGAATCTGGAATTCAGCCAGGACGTGGACGCCACCCTCACCGCCGCTGCCCGGCTGGGCGCGCAGGTGGAGCGGGGGGAAGGCTGGGCGCGGATTACCGGCCATGGCTGTGTGGCCTGCCCGGACGGCCCGGTGGATTGCTGCGAAAGCGGCAGCACCCTGCGTTTTCTGATCCCGGTGTTCAGCCTGTGCGGCGGTCGGGTGGAATTTTCCGGCCGGGGGCGGCTGCTCCAGCGGCCCATGGGCGTGTATGAAAACCTGTTCCGGGCCCAGGGCCTGGAATTTGACCAGAGCGAAGGGGGCCTTGCCATCCGCGGGCCCCTTGCCGCCGGCGACTACACCATTCCGGGGGATGTGTCCAGCCAGTTCATCAGCGGGCTGCTGTTTGCGCTGCCCCTGCTGGAGGGCGACAGCACCCTCACCATCACCCCGCCCTTTGAAAGCCGCAGCTATGTGGAGCTGACGCTGGCGGCCCTGCGGGATTTCGGCGTGCAGGTGAACTGGGCGGACGAGACGCGCATGAAGCTGCTGATTCCCGGCGGCCAGTGCGGTCACGGCCGGGATTACCGGGTAGAGGGCGATTACAGCCAGGCGGCCTTCTTCGCCGTGCTGGGCGCGGTGCTGGGCGGCGTGACCATCGAGGATCTTCGCCCGGATTCCCTGCAGGGCGACGGGGCCATTCTGCCCATTCTGGAGGGCTGCGGCGCCCGCTTTGTGCGGAATGGCAGCAGCGTGCGCTTTGAAAAGGCTCCCCTTTCCGGCACGGTCATTGATCTGGCCGATTGCCCGGATCTGGGGCCCATCCTGATGACGCTGGCCCTCTTCTGCGAGGGGGAAACAACGATCATCAATGCCGGGCGGCTGCGCATCAAGGAGAGCGACCGCATTGCCGCCATGGAAGAGGAGCTGCGCAAGTTCGGCGCGGACATTGAAAGCACACAGGATACCGTGACCATCCGCCCGGCGGCGCTGCATGCCCCGGCGGAGCTGGACAGCCACAACGACCACCGGGTGGTGATGAGCCTTGCCATGGCGGGCCTGTGCGCCGGGGTACCGGTGACCATCCGGGACGCGGGCGCGGTGGCCAAAAGCTGGCCGGACTTTTTCCGGGTACTGGAGCGCGTGGGTGCACGAATCGAGGTGCGGGATGAATAAGAACGACCGTTTTCTCATTGTGGGCCTGGGCCTGCTGGGCGGCAGCTACGCCCGGGGCCTTGCCCGCGCGGGTTTTGCGCAGGTATACGCCATCGACACAAACCCCGAAGCCATCCGGTTTGCCAAAGAAAAGGGCTATATTGCGGATGGCGCAAGCGAAAATTTTGAAGAGCTGGTGCGAATGGAGGATCGGGTGATCTTCGCCCTTTACCCCACCGCGCTGGAAGAATGGGTGGCCCGGTATGGCGGCCTGCTGCGGCCGGGCTGCATCTGCACCGATGTGTCCGGCGTGAAGGCCGGCCTTGTGGAAACGGTGCAGACCGCCCTGCCCGAGGGGGTGGAGTTCATTGCCAGCCACCCCATGGCGGGCAAGGAGGTCAGCGGTGTGGAGAATTCCCATCTGGTGGACTTCTCCCCCGCCAATTTCCTGATTACCCCCACCGACCGCAACACCCCCGAAGGGGTGGAGTTTGCCCGCTGGCTGGGCCGGACGCTGGGCTTTGCCCACATCCGGGTGCTCAGCTGCGCCGAGCACGACCGGATGATCGGCTATGTGAGCCAGCTGACCCACGCCATTGCGGTGAGCCTGATGTGCGCGCCGGGGGCGGAGCAGTTTGCCGACTACACCGGCGATTCCTTCCGGGATCTGACCCGGATCGCCCGCATCAACGAGACCATGTGGGCGGAGCTGTTTTTGTGGAACCGGGAAAACCTGATCGACGAAATCGACGGCTTTACCGCCCGGCTGCAGGCTTTGAAGGGATACCTGCAGCAGGGGGACCGGGCCGCGCTGGAGGAAATGTTCCGCCAGTCCACCCGGGCGCGGGCCGCCTTTGACAAGAAGGAAAAGGAGGAGTGAGCCATGCCCCGCAGCGAAGGTCAGAAGGGCAAGCTGGTGTGGCTGCTGCGCATTCTTGCCCGCTATACCGATGAGGAACACCTGATCAATGTGCCCCGCATTCTGGAGCTGCTGGCCGCCGAGGGCATCGCCGCCGAGCGCAAGAGCGTTTACGACGACATTGCCACCCTGCGGGCGCTGGGCTACGATATTGTGCAGCACCGGGGCCGGGGCGGCGGCTATTATCTGGCCAGTCGGCCCTTCCAGCTGCCCGAGCTCAAGCTGCTGGCAGATTCGGTGCAGGCCTCCCGTTTCATCACCCGCAAAAAAAGCGACCAGCTGATCCGCGCCCTGAGCCAGTTTGCCAGCCAGTGGGAGGCAAACGAGCTGCAGCGGCAGGTGTTCGCCTCCAGCCGGGTGAAGAGCATGAACGAGAGCATCTATTACAACGTGGATGCGCTGCACCGGGCCATCGCCTCGGACCGGCAGGTCCGTTTTGTGTACCAGGAGTGGAATCTGGACAAGAAAAAGGTGGCCCGCCGGGGTGGCGGAGCCTATCAGGTGAGTCCCTGGGCCCTTTTGTGGGAAGAGGAGAACTACTATCTGGTGGCCTTCGAGGAGGGCAAGGGCATGCGCCATTACCGGGTGGACAAGATGACCTCCATCACCACGCTGGAGCAGCCCCGCCTTGGCCGGGAGGAGTTCGACCCCCAGAAGATGCGCAACTACGCAAAACCCATGTTCGGCATGTTCGGCGGGCCGGTCAGCCGGGTGGAGCTGCGGTGCGAAAACAGCGTCATCGGCCCCATGCTGGATCGGTTCGGCACCGGTGTGACCATCATGCCCCAGCCGGACGGCCGGTTTACTCTGTATGCGGATGTGGTGGTCAGCCCGCCCTTTTTCGGCTGGCTGTGCGGCTTTGGCGGCCGGGTGGAGCTTGTGGCTCCGGCAGATGCCCGCCAGCAGCTGCGCCAGATGCTGGAAACTATCTCAAAAGCCTATCAGACAAAAGAGCCTGCACAATAAAATGCTGCAACCAGAGCCCCTCGAAAAAGATGGGCTCTGGTTTTTTATGAAAAAATTTCCCTCAAAATGAAGAAAGGCCCGGTCATGATTCGTCTTTACGTTTGTAAAGAAAACGCCCGGCGCAAATTTTTTGAACGGTTTGTCCGCTGGCGACGAAAAACGGCAGAGGGCTGTTTTCCGTGCCCGGGTGTTTGGAACAGCAGCGGCCCTGCGGGGCCGCCATACAGATGAAATAAGAGGAGTCGATGAGGGATGAGCAGGATAACATCGTTTTTGGGCCGGCACAAAAAGGCGCTGATTGTGCTGGCGGTGCTGGCTGTGGCCGGCGCTGTGGGCTGGACGCGGATGAATCAGGCGGCCGCGGCCGCACAAAAGGCGGCAGCCCAGCAGGTACAGACCTTCACGCTGGAAAAGGGCGATCTGAGCCGGACCCTGAGCGTGAGCGGAAGCATCCAGTCTGCCCAGGTGACCCAGGTGGCCGCGGCCCAGACCTACCCGGTGGCCGAGGTGCTGGTAAGCGAAGGTGATGTGGTGGCCGAGGGCGATGTGCTCGCCACGCTGGATACCACCGATCTGGATGCCCAGATCAAGGTTCAGCAGGAGGCGGTGGCCGCCGAAAAGCAGCAGAACGACCTGAGCATTTCTCAGGCGCAGCGCCGGCTGGAGGATGCCCGCAACCAGAAAACCATCGACGAGGATGTGACTGCTGACTGGGATCAGACTGAGCGGGATGCCAAGCTCCGGCAGGACAGTCTGGCCATTGAGGATGCACAGGATGTGCTGGTGAACGCGGTGACCGCGGCGGATGCCCCCAGCGCGGCGGCCCAGCAGCTGAAAACCCTGCAGAATGCCAAAAAGCAGTGCACCATCACCGCGCCCTGCGCCGGAACCATCACGCAGGTAAAGGCTGTGGTGGGCGGCGCCGCAGGCGAGATCGCCACCATCGAGAACCAGAGCGCGCTGGAGGCACTGCTCAGCGTGCGGGAATACGATGTGAACCAGCTGAGCGTGGGCCAGAGTGTGACCCTGACCTCCGGCGCAAAGGATGTGTTCCACGGTTCCATCAGCTGGATCGCCCCCAAGGCCACCGTGAACGAGAATGGCGAAGCCAGCTATGCAGTGAAGGTTTCAGTGGACGACGCCACCGGCGCGCTGCGTCTGGGCATGACTGCCAAGGCCAAGGTTCTGCTGGAAGAGAAAAAGGGCGTGTTCAGTGTGCCGCTGGACGCGGTGGGCACCGATGAAGACGGCGAAGCTGTGGTTTACCAGAAGAACACCGACGCCGAGGGCAACGTGACCTTCACCCCCGTCCCGGTGACCACCGGCATGGAGACGGATCTGTCGGTGGAGGTGAGCGGCGAGGGCCTGACCGAGGGCATGGAGCTGCGCAGCCTGGCTGACCCGGAGGCAATGCAATGAGCGACGAAAAGAAGCCCATCATCCAGCTGAGGGGCATCGTGAAGAAATTTTACATCGGCCAGCCCAACGAGCTGGAGATTCTGCATGGCATTGATCTGGATGTGTATGAGGGCGAGTTCGTGGCCATCGTGGGCGAGTCCGGCAGCGGCAAGTCCACCTTGATGAACATTGTGGGCGCGCTGGACAAACCCACCCAGGGCAGCTATTTCCTGGATGGCATCGACATGACTGCCGCAAAGGACAGCGAGCTTTCCGCGCTGCGCTGCCGCAAAATCGGATTTGTGTTCCAGACCTTCAACCTGATCGGCCGCACCAGCGCTTTGAAAAATGTGGAGCTGCCCATGCTGTACAACGGCATCGGCGCGGCAAAGCGCACCGCCCGGGCAAAGGAGCTGCTGGAGTTGGTGGGCATGGAAAAGCGGATGGCGCACCAGCCCAACGAGCTTTCCGGCGGTCAGAAGCAGCGTGTGGCCATTGCCCGGGCAATGGCAAACGACCCGGCGGTGCTGCTGGCAGACGAACCCACCGGCGCGCTGGATTCCGCCACCGGCCGGGTGGTGATGGATCTGTTCCACAAGCTGCACAAGGAGCAGGGCAAAACCATCCTGCTCATCACCCACTCCCGGGAGCTGGCCGCCGAATGCGAGCGGATCATCACCATTCGGGACGGGCGTATTACCGGCGAAGTGAAAGGGGGCGCGGCGCTGTGATCTGGGAAAACATCAAGCTGGCCCTGGGCGGGCTGCGCAGCAACAAGATGCGTGCCCTGCTCACCATGCTGGGCATCATCATCGGCATCGGTTCGGTGATTGCCATCGTCACCGTGGGTAATTCTCTCACCAGTACGGTGAGCGAAAGTCTGGTGGCCATGGGCGGAAACAACCTGCAATTGAGTGTGGATCCCCGGCCGGATGAAAACGGTGACTACCCGAACAGTTACAGCTATCAGGAGAGCGACCTGCTGAGTGACGAGATGCTGCAGGCCTACGAGGAGCGGTTTGCCCAGCAGATCAAGGCGGTGGTGCTCACCGAAAGCGGCGGTGCGGGTAAGATCCAGATTGGCGCGAACACCGCAAAGGTGAATATCACCGGTGTGAATCAGGGCTACTTCGACGCGGAAAAATGCGAGCTGGTGGCGGGCCGCGCCCTGAACGAAAAGGATCAGGAGGGCGTGCGTCAGGTGGCACTGGTGAGTGACGTACTGGTGGATAACCTGTTCGGCGGCGACGATCAGGCCGCGCTGGGCCAGACCATAGAGGTGACGGAATCCGGCGGTGCGGTGCACGAACTGTCCATCGTGGGCGTTTATGCCTACCAGACCATGAGCCCGCTGCTGGGCGGCAGTGCCACCGTGAACAAAAACACCACCACCGATCTGTATCTGCCCCTCACCACCCTGCACGACATGAACGGCATTGCGGGCGGCAGTTATTTCTGGTGTGAGGTGGTGCCCGCCGCCGGTGTGGACGCGGATGCGTTCCAGCTGCGCAGTGAGCAGTTCTTTGAGGAGCGTTATTACAAGAACAACGAGCAGTTTCTGGTTACCGTGTACAATCTGCAAAACGAGATGAGCTCCATCACCAGCGTGCTGGATACCATCTCGCTGGCCATCGGGGTGATTGCGGGCATCAGCCTACTGGTGGGCGGCATCGGCGTGATGAATATCATGCTGGTGAGCATCACCGAGCGCACCCGGGAGATCGGTGTGCGCAAGGCGCTGGGCGCCACCAACGGGGCCATCCGCACCCAGTTTATCGTGGAGTCGGTGGTCATCTGTCTGGTGGGCGGCGCACTGGGCATTCTGGTGGGCTTCGGTCTGGGCAGTCTGGGCGCATCCCTGATCGGTGCACCCGCCCGGGTGGATCTGGGCACCGTGCTGGTGGCGGTGGGCTTCTCCATGGCCATCGGGGTGTTCTTCGGCTATTACCCGGCCAACAAGGCCGCCAAGCTGGACCCCATCGAGGCACTTCGTTACGAGTAAGATGATATATAGAACAGGAGCGGCATGGCTATGGTCATGCCGCTCCTGTTTTGTGTAGTTTATGCAAGGGTGATGGTTCGGGCAAGCGCAGTCAGTTCCGTCTGGGAGAAGAGCCCCGGGGCCAGCTGCAGCTCCACGAAATAGGGCATGACGCTCCAGTCGTAAGCCAGGATGCAGTTCTGTGTCTGCCAGGCAGTGGAGGCAGCCGAGCCGCCGGAGGAAAGGTCCTGCCAGACAAATTCCGCTGTGGCCACGGCCCCGGTGGCATTGTGGCTGCACACCCGATAGCTCTCATATCCGACATGGTTGGAGAGCGCCACGGTGGAGAAGACGGACATGGGCAGCGCGTCTTCCGCCGGATCGATTTCCTGCAGGCTTTGTGCATCGGCGGTGCCGAAGGGGTACAGCGTAACAGTGCCCACGGTTTCTCCGTTCCGGGTGATCAGAAGCTGCTCCTCCCCTTCCGTAATCGTGACAGACTGCGGGAGCTGTACCGACAAAACCGGGGTGCTGCCGTCGGGCAGGGTGTAATGCAGCAGGGTGGCTTCCGCCGTCTGGCTGAGCTGCACCGAAGGAGCAGTGTAGCCCGCGGGAGTATCGTAGTGGAAAGGCGCGGGGAGCTCCACGCTGCCCTTTGCGTAGACGTCGTAGGCGTTGGTGTCCACTTCCGTCAGATAGAAAACGCCCAGAAAAACATCGGTCAGCTCCCCTTTGCCGGTATCCAGCGAAAGCCGGGGCTGTTCGCCGCCCTGCCAGCCGGTTTCGCTGTCCAGCAGCGCCTGTACAGAAAAGCTGCCGGGAGCGTCGGAAAAGGTGGCATTCAGCGAGATGGCCAGTTCGGTTTTGCCGTCCTCTGCGACCGGGAGAATCTGGGGCAAAGAAAAGGAAACGGTGTGGTCGCTGTGGATGGTCAGGGTGGCCAGAATTTGGGCGATGGTCTCTTCGGCGTTCTGCCGGGTCAGCGCGGGCATGGTTTCCGGCTGCGGTTCTTCTGCGCTGGAAGCCACGGTCTGGGCAGGCGGCGCAGCATCGGGTTCGGTACTGCTGTCCACGGGGTCAGTCAGAAAACAGACGGCAGCGGCAGCACAGGCGGCGAGAGAGACGGCAACCAGTGCCTGAGTATAGGCCGCGCACCCAGCGCGGGACAGTCCACGGATTACCCGCTCATCGCAGGCCAGCTCGATGTCGCGGCACAGCAGCGTATAGGAGAGCCACAGCAGCGGGTTGAACCAATGCACCGCCAGCAAAAGAAAGCCCAGCGGCTTCCACCAGTGGTCCTTCCGTTGAATGTGGGCCTGCTCGTGAGCGGTCACGTAAGGCAGTGCCTCTTCTTCCAGGCGGAATGGCAGATAGATCTTCGGGCGCACAATACCTAGAACAAAGGGGGATGCGATGCCGTCACTCTGATAAAGGTTGTCCCGCAGTGGGATGGCCGTGCGCAGGGTTTGCCGCAGCCGCCAGCAGTTGATGGCCGCATAAAGCAGCATGGCGGCGGTCCCGGCGGCCCAGAAAAAAGCAAGTAGCGTCATCCGCTCAGTGCCGCTGCTTGCCGGTACGGTGACACCCTCAAAATAACGGTCTGCCAGATACCCGTTCACCTGCTGGTCCACCGGCGCAAACCCGGTGTGAATGTGGAAGCTGGGGCCGGACAAAATCTCGCAGGTAAGCGTCTCGGCGCTGGGAATCAGGCTTAGTACGCTTTGGACCGAGAACGGCAGTACAAGCCGCAGCGCTACAATGCCCCAAAGCAGAACGGAAATCCATTTGGGTGCCCTTCGCAGCAAAAAACGCAGGAGCAGCACGGCCAGAACCAGCCAGCTTGCCGAAATGCTGGTGTTCAGAACTTTCAAAAACAGCCCGTTCATGATGTGGTTCCCTTTCTGATGTGATCGATCATCTGTTGCACCTCGTCCAACTCCTTCTCGGAAAGCTTCTGGTGCCGGGTGAATGCGGCAAGAAAGGAGGGCAGCGAACCGCCGAAGCGCTTTTCCACCAGCTCCTCAATCTCGGAGGCCTGCGCATCCTCTTTGGAAATCAGGGAGGTGATCACGCCGTCCTCGTTTTGCAGTACCCCTCGTTCTGACAGCCGCTTGATTACGGTGTAGGTGGTGGTGCGCTTCCATTCCAGCTGCTGCTGGCACAGCTTCACCAGCTCGACGGTGGTGACCGGTTCGTGCTCCCATAAAATGAGGCAGAATCGGTACTCACTTTCGTGGATCTTGGGTGTGTTCATGGGAAAACCTCCTCTTGTCTAATGCTGTAGACTCTCTAACTTTAGTCTACTCTGTTAGACAAAGGAAGTCAAGGGGGGTGGATGGGGCTGTACCGGGCTGAGTGAGGCGTGTTTTTTGTGTGGGAACGTGCTATAATCAGAAAAAAGCGGGCCCTGCCCGGCCCGCCGCAAAAGGAGGCATTCCCCATGAACCCTACCCAACAGGGAATTCAGGACCGCAAGAGTGTGCGGGTCTTTCTGGATCAGCCGGTCACCCCTGCCATGAAGGAGCAGCTGCTGGAAGCAGCATTCCAGGCGCCCACCGCCGGCTGCCAGCAGCTGTATACCATTCTGGACATCACCGATCCGGAGCGTAAGGCCCGGCTGGCCGAGCTGTGCGATCATCAGCCCTTTATCGCCACCGCTCCGGTGGTGCTGGTTTTTCTGGCGGACTGCGCCCGCTGGCCCGGCGTCTACCGGGAAGCGGGCTGTGCGCCCCGACCTGCCGGCGCGGGGGATCTTTTCCTGGCGGTGGCGGATGCCTGCATTGCCGCCCAGAATGTGGTGGTGGCCGCCCATAGCCTGGGGCTGGGCAGCTGCTACATCGGCGATATTTTGGAAAACTGCGAGCAGGTGCGCGAGGAACTGGCTCTGCCCGCTCAGGTAGTGCCGGCGGCCATGCTGGTGATCGGCTGGCCCACCCGCCAACAGCAGCAGCGCAAAAAGCCCGCCCGATTTGCCCGCAATTACATTGTGGCGGAAAATCAGTACCCGGAATACACCGGTGAGCAGCACCGGCAGGCGCTGGAGGAGCGGGCCGCCCGGGGTGGAAATGAAACCTTCGATTTCGATCAGTGGGTCAAGGCCTTTGAGCAGCGCAAATACGGCAGCGACTTCTCCCGCGAAATGAGCCGCAGCGCCGCGGAGTACCTAAAGGATTTTCTGAACGAAACGGAATAAGAGCAAAAACGCCCGGGGCTATATCAGCGGCCCCGGGCGTTTTCGTCTGAGGAAGGAGAAAGCAGTTCTGATTTCATCAGCAGGCGGAGCGAAGGCGGTAATAGTTGCGCCCGAACAGCAGGCCTGCCAGCAGCAGCGAAGCGCCCAGACCGGAATAGAACACCGCGATAAACACCTCCGGCCCCACGCCGGAAGCCCGCAGCCAGATGCCGCCGGTCATCATCACCGCCATAATGGCGAAGGAGCGCAGGTCGAAAAACTTCAAAAAGAAGTGCCGTTCGGCCTCGTAACCGGTGATCCGGCCGGTGTGCTTTTTCACCAGTGGCCCGAAAATGAACCGCTGAAAGACCGCGAACACCACCGCGGACAGCACCAGATTCAGAACCGACAGATAGGCTGGATAGGCAGCCAGACCAATGCGAAGAATATTTGCCCCGGCACAGCCCCATACCAGGCAGGCGATGAGCAGAAGAGTGGAGCGTTTTACCATAAAAAGCCCATCCTTTCAAAAGAGTTAACAATGAACGATGTTCATGAATTCGGAAAAGAAAGTGCGGCACACCGCACTGAACGATGTTCATTATATGCCGGTGAATGTATTCTGTCAACCCCGGCGGCAAAATATTCATAAAAAGAGCACCCCTTCCCGCCACAAAAAGCGGAAAGGGGTGTTTTGCTTGTATGAATCAGGATGTTATGGGTTTTCCCGGCTGCGGGGCGGGGCTACCCGCAGGGCCTTGCGTCGGCGGCGAACCGCTGTCTTATGGGCAAGCAGACGGGCCAGCAGTACCAGCCCGATCAGCAGGGCAATCCCCACAGCGGCCAGAAGAGGCAGCCAGGGGCGCACCAGATCCTTGGCGTAAAGCCAGAAGCTGCGTTCATAGTCCTGCAGAACCACCAGCTCGGTGGAGCCCACGGTCTCGCCGTTCACCTGAACGGTCAGCCGCCCCAGCACCGTGCCGGCCTGCACCGGAGCGGAGAGGGAATCCACCGTGGTTTCGATGCGGGTTTCCAGCGTGCTGGAATCGGTCTCCGCCAGAACCACCAGCGGATCTCTGGCATACAGCCCCACCGTGTCGGCTTCGGTGCACCAGCGCAGCGGAAGCTGGGTGGCCGGGGTCTCGGTGTTCACGGCGGCGGTGGGTGCCAGCGCTTCCAGCGCCCAGTCGTACAGATCTGCCGTGGTGTGGAAGGCGTAGTTCACGCCGTCCTCCGCAAGGCCATCCTGTGCACCCATCACCACCAACAGCCAGTTGGCCCCGCCCTGCTGCGCGCCGGACACAAAGCACCGGCCCGCCTCGTCGGTAAAGCCGGTTTTCATGCCCCGAATATAGTCCCGATACAGGGGGGAGTCCGGGTTCTGCATCACCACGGTGCTGCGAATCCGGTAGCTCTTCCCTTCCGGCGCGCCGGCGTCGGCCTGAGTGTGCAGCTCGGTCAGGGGCATCCAGTATTCGGTGGAGCACATGACCTCCATCAATGTTTCGTTTTCCATGCAGGCCCGGGCAATCCGGAACATGTCCTGCGCGGTGCTGTAATTTCCCTGATCCATGCTGTCCAGCCCATGGGGACAGCTGAAGTGGGTGTCGGTGCAGCCAAGTTCGGCGGCCCGCCGGTTTATCTGATCCAGAAAGGCAGCCTCGTCTCCGTCGCCCAGATACCAGGCGATGGCGCTGGCCGCGTCGTTACCGCTGGGCAGAAGGCAGCCGTAGAGCAGATCCTGCAGGGTTACGGTCTCGCCGCAGAGCAGCCCCGCCCGGGTGCCGTAATTCGCCAGAATTTCATTGAACTCCGGCTGCAGCCCGTCGGGAATGGTGAACGGTGTGTCCAGCGGTTGGCCGCTCTCCACCAGAAGCAGTGCGGTCATCAGCTTGGTCAGGCTGGCCGGGGCCCGCCGTTCATTCTCGTTTTTTGCATAGACCAGGGTCTCGGTGTCCAGCTGATACAGGTACACTGCCTGCGCCTTGTCCGTTGTGCCCTGGGGCGGATCCCACTGGGCGGCGGCGGGCATCGCCAGGCCGATGGCCAGCGCCAGCAGCATCACCGCGCACAAAAGTCTGGTTTTCAACCACGTTCCTCCCTTGTTGTTGAATTCTTTCCGCGACTATTATACCGGCTGTTGCCTGCCGTTGTAAACGGTGTGGGAAGAAATACAGCTCAGGAATCGGAAACCGGCCGCAGCAGCCCCCACAGACCGCCTTCTTCTGCCCAGACAAGGCCGCCCGGCGCCGGGGCCAGTGCCTGATAGGCGCCGAAGCCGATCTGTTTCTGGCCGTCGCTGCTCAGCAGAGCGTATTCCCCGCCTTTGCGTACCACCACGCCTGCTTCGAGGCAGGGCGCGGGCCACACCCGCTGCCAGACGGCGCTGTTGTTGCCCTGAACGTCCCGGTCGGTGCTCTGGCCCCATACACCGTCGTATTTGCAGGGGATCACCAGCTGGCCCTGTTCGTTCAGATAGCCCCATTTCCCCTTTTTCTCCACCGCAATCAGTCCGTCGCTGCCGGGCCGGGCCTGTTCATAAACAAAATCTGTGAGCAGGGTTCCGTCTGCTGTGGCCACGGCGTAAAGGCTTTTTGGCTGCGCTTCCATCACCTGGGCGCCCTCCAGCTGGTTATATTTCCAGCTGCCCTGTCGGATCGGGAGCAGCTCGCCGTTCCCGGCGGACGGGTCCAGGAGCGGGCTTTGCGCACCGCTCTCGTTCCAGCTGTGGCGGCGCACCTGACCGGCTTCACCGTCCCACACATATTCCACACCAAGGCCTCCGTGGCCCGGCTCCAGGCGAAGCGCCGGAGCATAGGCGGTCAGCTGCCGGTCCAGTTCCGGGTCGTCAATCAGTGTGCCGTCCGGCCCGGTGGCAAGCAGGTGCCCGGCGGGACACAGGGCGGGAGCCTGAGAAAAACAGGGCTCCACCACCCACTCGCCGGTCTGACCGTCCACAAGGCCCCACAGCTCGCCCTGCTGGGCCGCGCAGAGGGTACGCAGTGCCTCGTCCTCCGGCAGGCTGCCTTCCAGAATACCGCCGCCGCTTACGGCCAGCGGTTCGATTTTATCTGCCTTCAGCCGGGGCTCCACCGCCCATTCATACCCGCCGCGCCCGGCACCGCAGCCGGCCAGCGCCGCCAGCAGCAGCCCGGCGGCGATCACTCTGCACACCGCTTTCATGCCGTTCCCTCCTTTTCGCTTTCGAGAAAAACAAAACGGGCCCGGAAATACCGGGCCCGCTGGCTCAATTGAATCGATTCTGCGCCTCGCTCAGCTTGCCCGCAAGAATCAGCCGCACCGCGGCTTCCACATCGTTCAGACGGCTCTCGAAGGCCTTTCGATCCTCGCCGCCCAGTTTGCCCAGCACCCAGTTGGCCAGGTCGTAGTCCGGGCTGGGCTTTTCGCCCACGCCCAGCCGCACCCGGGCAAAACCATCGGTGCCAAGGCAGGCGATGATGTCTTTCAGGCCGTTGTGACCACCGGCCGAACCGCTGGGCCGGATGCGAATTTTGCCCGGCTTCTGGGTCACATCATCGCACAGGATGATCACATGCTCCGGCGGAATCTTGAAAAACTCCGCCGCCGCCTGTACGCTGTGGCCGGAAAGATTCATAAAGGTCTGGGGCTTGAGCAGCAGAACCTTGCCTTCGGCCAGCGCCGCCTGCCCGTACAACCCTTCAAACTTGGCCTTGGTCACGCTTACGCCCCATTCTTTGGCCAGATGGTCGATGGCGTCAAAGCCCACATTGTGGCGGGTGCCATCATATTTTTTGCCCGGATTGCCCAGGCCCACCACCAGCCAGTCGGCTCCGGTGGTCTGTTTTTTGAAAAACATAAATGATCCTCATCACCCCGGCTTTTGCAGAACGTGTTCTAATATATGAAGCGCAGCCGGAAAATCTAAAAATTACACCAATTATAAGCATACCAACTTTTTGAAAAATTTCAAGTGCAGGAACGAATCTTACTATGCCTGCAAACCGGCTTTTCACCGTATTTTGTCGAATTTTACAGTGATTTGACACAAAAAGTTTCCAAATTCTGAAAAAAGTTCTGGTATTTTTTTCTCGAATCTGTTATAATGTGTTCATCACAAACGGAATATCGGCATCGCCCGAGGCTCTGCCCCGCCCGGTGCTACCATTGGAGGTTGAAGATTTTGAACAAGAAAAAATACCTTTATCTGTTCAGCGAGGGTAACCGCGACATGCGCGACATCCTCGGCGGCAAAGGCGCCAACCTGGCCGAAATGACCAACGCTGGTATGCCTGTTCCCCAGGGCTTCACCATTTCCACCGAAGCCTGCACTCAGTACTACAAAGACGGCCGTCAGATCAACCATGAGATCATGGCCGACATTTACGAATACATCGGCAAGATGGAAGACATCACCGGCAAGAAGTTCGGCAACGTTGCCAACCCCCTGCTGGTATCCGTCCGTTCCGGCGCCCGTGCTTCCATGCCCGGCATGATGGACACCATCCTGAACCTGGGCCTGAACGACGAAGTGGTTGAGGGCCTGGCCGCCAAGACCGGCAACCCCCGCTTCGCATACGACAGCTACCGCCGTTTTGTGCAGATGTTCAGCGACGTTGTTATGGAGCTGCCCAAGTCTGAGTTCGAAGAGATCATCGACCAGATGAAGGCTGAAAAGGGTGTCAAGATGGACACCGAGCTGGACGAGAACGATATGAAGGCTCTGGTATTCAAGTTCAAGAGCCTGTACAAGAGCCACATGGGCACCGACTTCCCCACCGATCCCCGCGTTCAGCTGATCGAGGCAGTCAAGGCCGTGTTCCGCAGCTGGGATAACCCCCGCGCCAACGTATACCGCCGCATGAACGAGATCCCCTACGAGTGGGGTACCGCCGTTAACGTGCAGGCCATGGTATTTGGCAACACCGGCCCCAACAGTGGCACCGGCGTGGCCTTCACCCGTAACCCCGCCACCGGCGAAAAGGCTCTGTTCGGCGAGTACCTGATCAATGCGCAGGGCGAGGACGTTGTGGCCGGTATCCGTACGCCTTCTCCCATCGCACATCTGCAGGAGCAGATGCCCGAGGTTTATGCCCAGTTCGTGGACATTGCCAACCGTCTGGAAAATCATTATAAGGACATGCAGGATATGGAGTTCACCATCGAGGATGGCAAGCTCTACATGCTGCAGACCCGTAACGGCAAGCGCACCGCTGCCGCCGCTCTGAAGATCGCTGTCGACCTGGTGGACGAGGGCATGATCGACGAGAAGGAAGCGGTTCTGCGCGTTGATCCCAAGCAGCTGGACAGCCTGCTGCATCCCCAGTTTGACCCCGAGGCCCTGAAGAATGCCGAAGTCATCGGCAAGGGCCTGGCTGCCTCCCCCGGCGCTGCCTGCGGCCAGGTGGTATTCACCGCTGAGGACGCCAAGAACGCCGTGGAGAGCGGTGAGATGAAGAAGGTTATCCTGGTTCGTCTGGAGACCAGCCCTGAGGACATCGAGGGCATGGCCGTTGCACAGGGCATCCTGACCGTGCGCGGCGGTATGACCAGCCACGCTGCCGTTGTGGCCCGCGGCATGGGCACCTGCTGCGTATCCGGCTGCGGCGAGATCGTTGTGGAATACGACAAACAGCAGTTCACTCTGGGCGGCGTGACCTATAAGCGCGGCGACTGGATCAGCCTGAACGGCTCCACCGGTAACATCTACGGCAAGGCTCTGCCCACCGTGGACGCTTCCATCAGCGGCGACTTTGGCCGCTTCATGAGCTGGGCCGATGCTGCCCGTCAGCTGAAGGTCTTCACCAACGCCGACAACCCCCGCGACGCCAAGCAGGCTGTGGAGTTCGGCGCCGAAGGCATCGGCCTGTGCCGTACCGAGCACATGTTCTTCGAGGCTGACCGCATCAAGGCCGTTCGCGAGATGATCGTGGCCGAGAACGTGGTGGACCGCAAGAAGGCTCTGGCCAAGATCATGCCCTATCAACAGGGTGACTTCGAGGCCATGTATAAGGTTCTGGGCGAGCGTCCCATGACCATCCGTTATCTGGATCCGCCTCTGCACGAGTTCCTGCCCACCAAGGAAGAGGATATCGTGGAGCTGGCCGCAGATCTGGGCATCACCGTTGAGCATCTGCACAACGTGATCGACAGCCTGCATGAGTTCAACCCCATGATGGGCCATCGTGGCTGCCGTCTGGCCGTTTCCTATCCTGAAATTGCCGAGATGCAGACCACCGCTGTGATCAACGCTGCCATCAACGTAAGCCGTGAAACCGGCGTGAAGATTGTTCCCCACATCATGATCCCCTTGGTAGGCGAGGTCAAGGAGCTGAAGTTCGTTAAGGACGTGGTGGTTGCTACCGCCGATAAGCTGATCAAGGCTGCCGGTGTGGACATGAAGTATGAAGTGGGCACCATGATCGAGATTCCTCGCGCTGCTCTGACCGCAGACGAGATCGCCAAGGAAGCCGAGTTCTTCAGCTTCGGCACCAACGACCTGACCCAGATGACCTTCGGCTTCAGCCGTGACGATGCCGGCAAGTTCCTGAACTACTACTACGACAACAAGATCTACGAGAACGATCCGTTCGCTCACCTGGATCAGAACGGCGTAGGCAAGCTGGTTGAAATGGCTGTAACTCTGGGCCGCAAGACCCGCCCCGAACTGGGTCTGGGCATCTGCGGCGAGCACGGCGGCGACCCCACCAGCGTGGAGTTCTGCCACAAGGTTGGCCTGGACTATGTGTCCTGCTCTCCCTTCCGTGTACCCATCGCCCGTCTGGCAGCCGCTCAGGCTGCTATTAAAGCACCCCGTGCGATGGAGAAATAAACCGCATAACTGTGCGGAAAAAACCACTTTTGAAGAAGCAAGCGCACCGTCATAGACGGTGCGCTTGTTTTTTTATTTTGTGCACAGTTGCGTGTATCACAAGTACACTTCGACGATCAAATTATTCCAGTCTCGCCTGCGAAATTGAGACGGTAGGCCGTTTGCATACCGGAATTCACGAGCGGTTTCAAAGTCTATTGTGAAGGATAGAACCGGAGAATTGTCGGGGTTCAGGAGATTACATCGTTCTTGTGGTGTTTTGGGTTCGTCGAAGTTCAACTTCCAACGGTAATGATGGTTTTCCACTGGTGTAATCACTTCAACAAATTCCTCAATCAGTTCTTCGGAAATTTTCGGTGTGGAGATGTCTACCATTTGTGACAGACCCTTTTTAATCTTATCCAGATCAAACCTACTTGAATGTTCCGGTTCATTCGCTTGATCGTCTATTTTACCTTGTAGAGTTTCCAACTCTTTTGTTGTCTGAGTATATAGCTTTTGAAATTGCTCTTTTGTCAGCTCGCCATCGGCTCTCATTTGCCCTAAGTTTAAAATCCTTTGTTCCAACATGGCCGCTTTTCGATGAAGTTCTGTAATTGCAGCATCAGATTGCATAGCCACAGTCATCATGCATGATTCGACCATCTGACAGGCCTTCAGAACGGACTCTTTCTGATCGCCCCAGAGCTGGTCAAAGATTTGCTTAGCCATCAAGTCGAGCTTCCATTCGCAAATAGAAATAGCATCGCAACTCTTCTGGTCGATGAGATGGTTCTTCTTAACGAAGCTTTTTGAGGGGCTTTGTGTGCGGTAATTACATTGGTATCCATAGATGGGAGTTCCATCTTGAAGAACTCTCCATTTGAACCGGTTATATCCCGAACCACAGCGACATCGGAGTTTCTTTACCCATAAGTGTTGCGGAATTCTTGTGCCCTTTCTCCGCTCCTCGCCGGAAGGCATTTGGTATGTTTGGATTCTACCTTTTCGAATACGCTCACATTGCCGCCAAAGGGACTCTGAAACAATTGGCTCAAAATTTCCCTTTATGAGAACAAAGCTATCCTCGTCCAAGTTCTTGATGCGCTTTTTTTCCAGAAAGTTGTTAACTTTTGATTTGTTGTAGCCAATATATCCCATATAAGTGGCGTTGCGAAGTATTCGACTGATTTTGACACAAGACCATTTCACATTGCCGTTGCCATCCTTATAGCCGCGTCGCGTAAGCTCGTTCACGATTTCCTTTTGACCAAAACCTTGGGCATACAGCTCAAAGACTGTTCGAATGGTTGTAGCCTGTTCAGGATTGATGACATAGGTTCCGCCCACACGGTCGTAGCCGATGATATTGCCATTTCCGTACAAGACACCATTCTGGCGACTAACAGCCTGTCCAGCTCGAACCCGTTCCGATATTTTGCGGCTTTCTTCCTGGGCCAGCGTAGCCATGATTGTCAGCCGAAGCTCTCCATCGCCGTCCATTGTCCAGATATTGTCCGAGACAAAGTAAACTTCAACCCCATAGTTTTTTAGCTCTCGGGTCAGCACCAACGTGTCTACGGTATTCCGGGCAAACCGGCACACTTCACGAGTGACGATAAGATCAAATCTTTTTTTCTTTGCATCCTCGATCATCTGCATAAAAGCAGGGCGCTTTTTTGCCAGTGTCCCTGTAATACCTTCGTCAATGTAACGACCGACAACGATCCAGTTCGAGTGGTATTTAGTCTGGTCTTCATACCATTGCATCTGCTTTTCGAGTGCCTCTAACTGTGCCTCGTGTTCGGTTGAAACGCGGCCATAATAAACGATTCGGCGCTGTCGATTCGGATCTAGGGATATATTCCCAAAGTACATTTGTTGAATATGGTTCATAGTATTGCCTCCTTCTGACTTGAGTATAAAGAGGAAGGCTACATTTGTTTAGGATGTGGATGTGTCCATCGATACACTTGACTTTTTAAGTATAGCGGTTCAAGATTTGGTGATATACGGAACTGCTGATTAGGCCCTTGCAAAACATCATATGAACTAGTTTCAGTGCGATTATGTCTGTGCTGTATTTCATAATGTTAGCTCCTCTAGTATAAATTAGTGGATGTACTGGAGAATTCTCCAGTGCATCTTATAGATCATCATGTAATGGATAATTCATAGAGTCCTGCGGTTCGTGGCTGGCGAACCCATAGAATTACTCTCGCGGCATTCCTGTGCCGGGCCGGTCGATGCCTGATGCGTCCAAACCGGATGTACCATTATAGCCTTCTGCGTCATCGCGTTACATGGACGCCATCCATATATCAGTGCGTCCCTCTTGCAGTGAAAGGGATAGGCCGCTCGTCAGAAGGGATGTTAACAGGACTCCTGATTCAGTTGTCAAGGTGCGAGAAGAGAGTTCGGCAGTGTGAAAAATGGACTCTATAATAGTGAAAATGGCCATGCTGATGGAGTAGCATGACCGGAAGGGAGAAGTTCTTTGATGCGGAATTTGTGGACGGAAAACTTTGTCAACGTGGGAAATCAGATATGGAAATCGTATGCAGAATAGCTGTCAGTGGACTGGCTGCCTGGAAGTTTCTCTACGAGCTTGATCAGATCGCGGATCATTGCGCAAACCGCGTGTTTGGTTGACGCAGGAAATTGCTTCAATTGTTTCTCCACATCATGGAGATGTATGATCTCCGGATGATGCAAAGATTCCAAAACAAGAAGGTCAATACTGACACAGAGGGCATTTGCAATCCGGACGGTCATCTCCAGACTGGGAATTCCTCTTGCATTTTCAATCTGTCCGATGTGACTGCTGGTACAGCCCACAAGTTCGGCAAGTTCTTCTTGGTTGAGTCCTTTTTCCTGCCGGTACTTGCGAATGTTTTTTCCCAATGCACGATAATTCATTGTTTCACTCCCTTCGACTTTTATTGTAAGCAAAAGAGAATGAAGGCGGAAGAAACCAGCCGTTGTAGAGTCGCACCATAAATTGGATTTTATGGAATATTGTCGAAAACAGGAGGGGCGACAGGAGTTGGGAACGAATTCGGACGAAAATTTTGCAGATAGTCATCAAGGCCTTTGTAATGCGGGTCCCAAAGGTAGGTGCCGTAGCAAAAACCAAGGGTGGACAGCAGTTTGGTTAAATGACAGTATCCGGTTTGTACATGAGGATTGGATAAGAAGTCCATATCAAAAGCAATCATGATTTTTCGGGTTCCACGTTGCTGAAGATCTGCCAGTACCTCTTCCAGATGGGAAAGCGCGTTGATTCCGGCCACCGCAATCACAGTCTGACCTGTGAATGAGTGGATGATGTCCGCTTTCATGGCTCCTTCCGTGAGCAGAACCATATCTTTCGGTGCACCAGACATATGAACCCAGCTTTCTGCTTTGCAGCCGCTTTTCCGATTGATGCTGGATAACCAGCGGAACTTTCGATGGGATGTGCTGTCGCAACGAATCTGAAGCCCCTGAATTCTGCCGTGCAGATCGCGGACAGGAATTAGAATACCACGCTGTTGCGGAATGAGCGTCCAACCGGCTGCAGTCTGATAAAAACCGGGAACTCCTTGCAAACAATATCCGTTGGAGAGAAGATGGCTTGCCAGTAGTTTGGTGTTTCCTGAAGAGGTTGTTTTGTAGCCAAGGCGAAGGATCTCTTCTGGGGACAATCCTCTGGACAAAAGAGACTCCCAATGATCTGATGCCAGCGACAGATGCGAAAGGAGGGCTTGATAGGTTTCATTTCGTTGCTCAATAGGGCAAAGAGGCGCTTCGTTGCTGGCAACAGGTTGTTTTGGAAGATTGTTGGTGGAAAAAGGCAGTCGGGACAAAAGGGTGGAGTAAGCACCGTGTCGCGGAGTACCTGTATAATAGGAATAAAGATCGAAAATTCCGCCGGCAAAACCACATCGTGGACAACGGAATACATCCTTTTCCAGATTGATGTTCAGGTGGCGCTTGCGTGGCGCATGGTCGCAACAGGGGCAGGGAATATTGTAGTTTTTGGCACCCGGTGGTGGTTGAGCAATATCAATCAACGGCAGGATATCCAACATGTGAAGTGTGTGCATAAAGTTTTATCCTTTCGATGCGTCGAAAATTTCATATCCCGTAAAAGTACCGGTTGGTTTGCTGGCAGGGCGGGATGAAACTTGTGTAGAGGAATGCGATTCAGTTTTTCTGTGTTCGCGCGGGGAGAAATGCGCGGAAGAGCAGTACTCGATCTCCTCCACGATAATGACCATTGCCCGGTGCTTTTCATGCGTCTGGGGATCGCTCCATACATCCTCATCCAGGCGGCCCATGAGATTGATGCAGGCACTCTCTTTCAGCTGCATTTTTTTGATGCGTTCGCATACGGAACCGAAGGCTTTCACGGAAAAATTGATCCAATGCTGGCCGCTTTCCGTTCGAGCATCATAGGTTTTCTTGCCGATCCGGAAACGGACGGTGCTCCCGTTTTCGGAAAAATGGAGAGCGGGGGCGCCGTTGTAGCCTTTGGAGACGAGTACATCGGTTGCAATGACTTTTAACATTTTTTCTCCTTCCTGCAGGTCAGACCTGCATAACAAAATGAACCGTCGATATAGAGGGATTTCCACACTCAACATACGGACGGCGTAAAAAAGTGCCAATGAGCAGATAAATGCTCATTGGCACTTTAATACCGGTAGATGATGAGGGAATTGCCGGAAGATCAGTCGGCAGCAGAGGTTTCGTCGGGTTTCTGTTCAATCTCAAATTTCACAAGCTCCAATGCCAGTTTGACCTTAATCGGGTCAAAGAGGCAGTGGCCGTCCGGGGTAATGTTTGCTTGGAGCAGGGGGAGGATTTCTTCAGCCAGAGTGAGGATTTCATTTGTGGGATTCATGAGTGTCTCCTTTGTGATTCAATATTTCCGCTGGAAAACGAAAGAAAATGATGCTGTGTTGCTTATTATTAAAAAATTGGTTGCGATATACAAAAGAGATGACCAATGGACATTCCAAACGAAATGCAAAGCAGATGAAATATTGTGAGTGCGTCCGGGATTCAAGGGGGGACGCTATTATTATAGCAGGATGCGATTTTTCCGTCATCGGCATGAACCCTGCCATTGGTGTGCCATTTTATAGGCATTTGTTGTTTTTCAAATGAGGAAATGGCGGTGGTATAATTTGAACTATTCAGAGCGCAATAACAGGCATTTGACAGAGACAAAAGCGCGTTGTGAAAATTAAAGGAAAGGAAAGTCGAGATAATCTGCTCGGCAGACATGTGCTATGGAGTATAGAATTCAGGAAACTGCAATATGCCGCTTTGGTCGAGAGCTGTTCGAACAGGAGAGGGCAAAGAAAACGATTGAGAGGTATCAGCACCAGTTGCGTGCTTTTGCCCAGTGGACAGAGGGGAGAACGGTTACAAAGGAACTGACAGTGCGTTATAAACAGTGGCTCATGGAACGCTATTCTCCAGCCAGTGTGAATGTGACACTGGCAGCACTCAATGGCTTCTTTAAGTTTATGGGGTGGCAGGAATGCCGAGTGCGGCCAGTCCGAGTACAGCGCAGGCATTATGCGGAACCCAGTCGGGAATTGAGTCGGGAGGAATATTATCGGCTGCTGAAAATAGCCCGCCAGAAAGGAAATATGAGATTGTTTCATTTGCTTGAAACAATCTGCTCTACCGGAATTCGAGTGAGTGAGCTTCGCTTCATTACAGTACAGGCGGTGAAACGCGGGAGGGCAGATATCTGTAATAAGGGGAAATATCGTACCATTCTGCTGCCGCGAAAGCTTTGCGAAAAACTTCTGGAATATTGCCGGGAGCGAGGGATTTGGCAGGGAAGTGTATTTGTGACTCGCTCCGGTAGACCTATCGACCGAACCAATGTGTGGGCCATGATGAAGGCTTTGTGTACACAGGCCCATGTGGATGCCAAAAAGGTGTTTCCACACAATTTGCGTAATCTATTTGCCCGCTGCTTCTATCAAAAGCAGCGGGATTTGGAACACCTGGCAACACTTTTGGGACACAGCAGCATAAATACAACACGCATCTATACCAGAACCAGCGGAGAAGAGCATCTCAGGCAGATTGAGCGACTGGGGTTGCTTTTATAATGTAAGAGAAGTTACAGAGAAGGAAGGCCGTCCGCTTGTCGGATAGCCTTTTTTGCTGTGTCTGAACGTAATGGAATCCGTATAAAAACAAAGGAAAAAGAAGGAAAATGCGCGGTGCACTTCCGAAAGGAAGAGAGCCGGGCATTTTTTTATAACAGAAGAAGCAATATGTTTTGTCTTTTAGGACAGTAATTCGGGCAAATAACTGAATTACATGGAGAAATATCGAATTTCATTGAAAAAAACTGCAAAATAAGTTATGATTAAAATAATCTTGTGTACCCTGTTCTAAATGCATTAATCTTTTATCTGAAAATTCAGTACTGAATGCTTCTTACGTTGTAAACCGCGGAGAGGGAGGCGATGCATGTGGCGGTGAAGTTGTTTGAGCACAACCAGAAGGCATATCTTTCCGCTGTCGCTATGCTGGAACAAGAAGGCAAAGCGGCCATCGTCCACCCCACCGGAACCGGAAAAAGCTTCATTGCATTTCAACTCGCTCTGGACCAGGCGGAAAAACAGATCCTTTGGCTTGGTCCCAGCGAGTATATCTATGCCACTCAGCTGGAAAGTCTAGCACGCTGCGGCGGGCCGGACAAGCTTTCTAATGTAACCTTCCGTACCTACGCCAAGCTGCTGCTCCTCAGCGAGGAAGAATTGGCCGTGAATGCAGATTACATCATTCTGGACGAGTTCCACCGGTGCGGTGCGGAACAGTGGGGCAATGCGGTACAGCGTACCATTGCAGCCAACCCCGACGCAAAGCTGCTAGGCCTTTCCGCAACCAATGTGAGGTATCTGGATAATATGCGGGATATGGCAGAGGAACTGTTCGAGGGCCATATCGCAAGTGAAATTTCCCTGGGAGAGGCGATCGTCCGGGGAATTTTGCCTGCTCCGAAGTATGTGACCACCGTGTTCAGATACCAGAACGAGATGGAGCGATACCAGAAACAGGTACGCACCATGCGGCCGGCTGCGCTGCGGGATGTGAATCAGAAATATCTGGACGCCCTGCGCCGGGCGCTGGAACAGGCAGACGGTTTGGAGCAGGTATTTGCCCGTCACATGACGAGCAAAAGTGGGAAATACATCGTGTTCTGCTCCGGCATGGAGCACATGCGCGAGATGATGGAGCAGTCCCGCGCCTGGTTTGCCGGAGTGAATCCGGACATCCATTTCTACATGGCCTATTCCGAAGATCCGGGTACCAGCAAGGCGTTTGCGGAATTCAAGGCAGACTCCAGCGGTGCCCTGAAGCTGCTCTTCTGCATTGACATGCTCAATGAGGGTGTGCATGTGGATGGAATCTCGGGAGTGATCCTGTTCCGGCCCACGATCAGCCCGATCATCTACAAGCAGCAGATTGGCCGGGCCCTGACTGCAGGCGACAGTGCAGTGCCTCTGATTCTGGACGTGGTGAATAACTTCGAGGGACTGTGCAGCATCGATACACTCAAGGAGGAGATGGCCACCGCCGTACAACACATGTATGTGGTGGGCGAAGGCGATAAAATCGTCACCGAACGCTTCCAGGTGGTGGAACAGGTGCAGGACTGCCGCGCTCTGTTTGAGACGCTGCGTAACAGCCTGAGCGGAACGTGGGAACAGTACTTCGCGGCAGCGAAAGAGTATGTAGCGGAATATGGCGATTTAAAGGTGCCGAAAAAATATAAAACGGCGGCAGGGCTTTCTCTGGGAAGCTGGATCGGGGTACAGCGTTCCGTGTATGCAGGAAACCGTGCGGGGGCTTTAAGCGAAAGCCAGATCGAGCGGCTGAACAGCATCGGAATGATTTGGGAGAACCGGTTGGAAAGTGCTTGGGAAAACGGATTTGAGCATGCCAAAGCCTACTACGAAGAGTTTGGGGACTTGCTTGTTCCGGCCCGGTATAAATCTCCTGATGGATTCCTGCTTGGAAGCTGGATTAGCAATCTTAGACAAAGGCGACTTAATGGAGAGCAAAGCGAGCTTCTAGATGAAGAGAGGATTGCACGATTGGATTCCATTGGAATGGCATGGGATGCAAGCAGTGTTCGGTGGGAAAAGAACTACTGTGCAGCACTAGAATATTACAACGTGCATGGAGATCTGCTGGTGCCTTTTGACTATAAGACTCCGGATGGATTGGCGCTCGGAACGTGGGTTCGATCTCTGCGCCAGGCCAGAAAAGGAGAGTTTAAGCGAAAACCGCCAACGCAGGAGCAGATTGAGCGATTAGATAAAATCGGCATGTACTGGGGCAACTGTAACGAAAACCAGTGGATGCAAGGATATGAAGCGGCGAAACAGTACTTCCAAGCACACGGAAATCTGGATGTGCCGACGATGTATAAGACCAATGACGGTGTTTTGCTGGGCAAATGGGTTGCTAGGCAACGGTATGTCTATCAGAATCCAGAAAAAAGCACGAAGCCGCTGACGCAGGATAGGATTGATTTGCTGGAGGGCATCGGAATGATTTGGCAAAAAGCAGATTCGTGGCAGCATCGCTATGAGTTGGCTCAGAAATATCTGGAAGAACACGGGAATCTGAACATCCCAGCAACGTATAAAACGGATGATGGGATTTGGTTGGGCCGATGGATTTATGAGCAGAGGAGAGCTCTGCAGCCCGGGGCGAAAAAGCCTTTGTCTATAGAGAAACGAGAAAAATTGCAGCTATTGGGAATTTGAAACGCATAAGGGGATAAAAGGATGGAGACAGAATTGAAGCGAAAGACTATGCGGGGGATCATGCGGGAGCATCGCATCCCGCTAACCTCTGCACAGGAAAAATATCTAAAAAGAAAACGGGTGTTTGATGTTTTGATTTCCGGCATGGCTCTGATCGTGCTGGCAATCCCATTTTTGTTTGTGGCGATACTGCAAAAACTGAGCAGCCCGAACGAGCCTGTTTTCTTTCGCCAGAAGCGAGTAGGACAGGGGAGTCATGTGTTCTATATCACAAAATTTCGGACGATGAAAAGCACTGCGCCCAAATATTCCTCTACTGGAAACTTGCAGAATGCAGACAGCTATATTTCCAAGCTGGGTCGGTTTCTGCGGGATACAAGTATCGACGAATTGCCCCAGTTGTGGAATGTGCTAAAAGGTGATATGAGCTTGATCGGTCCCCGCCCTCTGATTCGGCAGGAGCGTAGCGTACATTTTCTGCGCCGGTACTACGGCGTAGATCAGTTGAAGCCGGGGATCACCGGTTGGGCGCAGATTAACGGCCGTGATCTGCTGAACGACTACGACAAAGTATTCTACGATCGGGAGTACTTAAAAAATGTGAGCATGGCCTTCGATGCGAAAGTGTTTTTCGACAGTGTACTGAAGGTGCTGGGCCGCCAGGACATCAAAGAAGGTGTAACTGCACACCATCATCGGGATGAGGTGCGTCACCAACAGGAACAGCTGATTCAGAAGGGAAAAGAGCAGTGTGAATTTACACAGTTCCAGGAAGAAACTCAGGTGTTGCGTCAGCAGCGCCGGGCGATGTAAGAGGGGAAATATCGTGAATAAGAAAAAAGTGCTTTTGGCCGGCAATAGTGAAATGGTGATTTTTCGCTTCCGCAAAGAGCTAGTGGAGCAACTCGTTGAAGCGGGTCATGAGGTGTATGTTTCTTTCCCTCAAAGTCAGTTTGGCGATGGTTACACCACTGCTGAAAAGATGGGATGCCATTATATTGATACGCCGATTTCCAGTCATGGAACCAATCCGGTGACGGATTTAAAGCTGATGCAGAATTACAAAAAAATTCTGCGGCAGATTCGTCCGGATATGATGTTTACTTACACAATCAAACCAAATATTTACGGGGGTATGGCTGCGGCCAGTTGTGGGGTTCCGTGCGTAATGAATGTATCCGGATTGGGTACAGCAGTGGAAAATTCCGGCCCACTTCAGTTTGTGACGCTTATGTTATATCAGTTGGCGACGCGTAAAGCACAAAAGGTGTTTTTTCAGAATACCGAAAATCAGGAGTTTTTCCGTAAGCATGGAATTGCGTTGGATAAACAAGGACTGCTGCCTGGTTCAGGTGTAAACACAAGCCAGTACCATGTGTTGCCGTATCCTCACGATGCGCAGGTCAACTTCCTGTTTATGGCCCGGATTTTAAAAGAGAAGGGGATTGATCAGTATACCGAGGCAGCACGAATCATTCGTCAGAAACATCCGGAGGCGGTGTTTCATGTGCTGGGGGTTTGCGATGATGCTGAGTATCAGAAAAAACTGGATGAACTGACCCGTGAGGGTGTGATCCAGTATCACGGACAGCAAAAGGACTTGCTGCCGTATCAGATGCAGAGCAGCTGTACGATCCACCCCACTTATTACCCGGAAGGAATGAGCAATGTTCTGCTGGAAAGTGCAGCCTGTGGCCGTCCGCTGATCACAACGGACCGCAGTGGATGCCGGGAAATCATTGACGATGGTGTAAATGGATTTATCTGCAAACAAAAAGATACGCAGGATCTGGTAAAGCAGATTGAAAAATTTCTTGCCTTGAGCTGGGAACAGCGGCGAGATATGGGTCTTGCGGGTCGAACTAAGATTGAACGGGAATTTGACCGCCAGATTGTGGTGGATGCGTATTTGAATGAGCTGAATCAGACTGAAAAGTAAATGATTCATATCTGAGGAAATTTGAAGATGGATTATAAAAAGCTGATTAAAAGCAGAACAGTCCGCATTAAGTTGATGCGGATTTTGAGCTTTGTGCCGGATGCTTGGATGGTACAGCTCCAGTACCGATTGAAGACCGGACGCAAGTTAAATTTGAAAAATCCGCAGCGTTATACAGAAAAACTTCAGTGGTACAAACTCAATTACCGCGATCCACTGATGGCAAAATGTGTAGATAAATACGAAGTGCGGGAATATGTGAAACAGGTTGGATTGGAGAATATTCTGAATCCGATCTATGGTGTGTACAGTAGCCCGGAGGAAGTAGATTGGGATCAACTGCCGGATCAGTTCGTTGCGAAAGACACACTGGGCGGCGGCGGAAATGACGTGTTGATTTGTAAAGATAAGAGCAAGCTGAACAAAGCAGAATTTTATGAATTTCTTGCACGCTGGACTCAACCGGTAAAGGGGAAACATCCTGGCAGAGAATGGGTGTATGACAATGCAAAACATCGAATTTTGATTGAAAAATATATCCCTTCTAGTCCACAGGACGGAGGATTGATTGACTATAAGTTCTTTTGCTTTTCAGGGAAAGCAAAATTTTTATATGTAATTGCAGACCGAGACTTGGGTAACGGAGCTGGTTTAGGGATTTTTGATAAAGAATTCTCTCGTCTGCCCTATGAACGGGCAGACGAGAGGCCATTAAAGCGCGATATACAGCGGCCAATAAATTACGAGCAAATGATTGAGTGTGCCGAAAAGCTAGCTAAACCGTTTCCTCATGCACGTATTGATTTGTATAACCAGAATGGATGTATCGTTTTTGGCGAAATCACTTTTTTTGACGGAAGCGGATACATGAAGTTTGAACCAGATGGGTTTGATGAGATGATGGGAAAGAAATTTGAGAAATGTGGGGATAAATGATGAGAATTGCTTTTCTAGGTGATACTGCGCTAATTGGTAAGTTTGATATTACAAAAAATAGCGAAGAAAAGATTTTGGAATCGTTTTCTGAGATTACAGAAATATTACAGGAGTGCGACTATGTGGTTGCAAATTTGGAAACACCTTTAACAAATTGTGAAGTTTCAAAAGAATTCAAAACTTTGACTTTAAAGAGTTCGCCTTTAAATATTCAAATTCTGAAGAAAATAGGTGTCAATGTTGTTACGATAGCCAATAACCATATTTATGACTATGGTACAAAAGGGCTTGAGGAGACAGTGAAAGTATTGAAGGACTACAATGTTACATATTGTGGTATTGATAATAAAGGGGTTGTTCTAAAAGGAGATGTAGCAGATGTATACTTAGATGCGTTTTGTTGCTTTAGTACAAATGCATGGCACTATAAGGGGCTAATGAGAAAAGGAAAATTAAATACTTTGATTCCTGAAAATTGTTTGAGATGTATTAAAATGGGGGAGATAAATAATGCGTACCCTATTATTTGTGTTCATTGGGGAGAGGAAAATACTCACTACCCTAAATATGAGCATTTCAAATTTGCAAAAGAATTCTTGAATCAATATGAAGCTACAATTATAGGGCATCATCCACATGTAATACAAGGTATATGTGATTTTCAAAAGGGAAGTGTAGCATTTAGTTTAGGGAATTTTTGCTTTGATGATTGTAGTTCTAAAAAATATGGGGTTTCGGTGAAACAAACTGAGGCTAATAGAAAAGGGTACATTTACATTATTGAGATAGATGAAAAGAGAAATTGCAAGCGTAAAGTGGTTTTCTATGAAGAGAAAAATGGAAGATTAACTATTTGCAAAAATTCTGTAGACGCTGTAAATGAGTATAGCAATAGACTGAAGAAAATTGAAAATCCGTTGGATTACGAGAAGTTAAGACAGAAAGAAATAGATAAAGCTAAACATGAACGATTAGGAAAAAGAGATTTAAATTGGTTTATCAAACACTTCAACTTGGTATCTATTGTAGCTGTTATTCAAAGAAAAATTAATAGAAAGATGTATTTGAAGTATTGGGTAAGATAGTTGAACTTTCAAGAACAATAGAGTCATAAAAAACTTGAATGTGTTAGATTTGAGGGAGAGGACAGATGAATCCTGTAGTATCGATAATTATTCCAGCGTATAATTCGGGAACGTATATTAAACGTTGTGTTGAAAGTGTTCTTGCTCAGACATTCAAATCAATAGAAATAATAATTATTGATGATGGTTCAGAAAAAAGTTCAAATGAAATTTATAAGTGTGTCGCTCAATGGGATGAGAGAATCTTTTTGTATGAACAAAATAATCTAGGAGCTGCAGTAGCAAGAAATTCTGGGTTAGTCAGAGCAAAAGGCGAGTATGTGGTGTTTTTAGATTCTGATGATTATTGGAATGATGACAGATTCCTTGAAGATGCCATTAATCAAATTAAGAAGACAAACTGCGATATCATGCTATTTGAATTTATTAGGAATCACAATCAAAAGTTTGAAAAAACGCAAAAACAATTAGATGTTGAGAAGATTAGAGGGAAAATGGATGCCAATAAATTGAATTATATTATGGCAAATGTATATAATATCATTTCTCCCTGTTCGAAAATTATTAAAAGAGAATTAATGGTTGAAAATGATATTTATTTTCCAGAGGGGAGACTTCACGAAGACATTGATTGGGCAATGAGTTTAATGAGCGTTTGTGGAACAGTCGATATATTAAATAAAGCTCCATACATTAGGACGATCAGAGAAAACTCTGCGAGCAAAAAGAGAACATATAAAGATTGTGATGATTTATTATGGGTTTTGGAGAAATGGACAGCAAGAAATGATATTGATCAAAATATAAAAATGGCATTTTATGGTCAACTTTGCTTTCAATTGTTTATAACTATGGGGATGTGTGATAGTATAGCGGATCCAAAACAGAGAAGTCAACTGTTAAAAAGAATTAAACAATACTACTGGTTAAGAAAATATCCAAACAATAAAAAGACTAGAACGGCAGCTGCTCTAACCCGCGTGTTCCCCTTTTTTATATGCTGCAAAATTTTTGGTGCATACATAAATAGATGATATTGGAGAATCAGCAATGACGAATTTTCAGATAACAATTGTTACTCCAACATATAATAGGGCTGATTGTATAGAAAAAAATGTATATCCTAAGCTTCGAAGTCAAAGCAATCAATCCTTTAAATGGCTGATTGTTGATGATGGAAGTACAGATAATACAAGAGATATTGTGAATAAACTAAAAGAGAAAGCAGAGTTTCAAATTGAATATCATTGGAAAGAAAATGGGGGGAAACACACAGCGTTAAATTATTCATATCAATATATCCAAACAGAATTTTTTTTGATTTTGGATAGTGATGAATATCTTTATGAAGATGCAGTTGAAAATATTATTTTAAAATGTAAAAAATATATCGGAAATAGTCAAGTAGGTGCACTAGTTTGGCAAAAAAACACACAAAATCAGTTGTTTTCAGGAAAGCCATTTCCTGAAGATGAATTTATTTCAAACCAAATTGAATGTATAGTTAATGGAGGAATTGGTGGAGAACATTTTACGGTTTTTCGAAAAAAGATAGCCGAAGAATATCCATTTAGTGTTTTTCAAAATGAAAAATTTATTCCTGAGACAGATTTATGGATTGGATCATCGCGGAAGTATAAATTTGTGTTTTTTAATACTGCATTAGGAGAATTCGAATATTTATCCGATGGATTAACAAGTGCAGGCCGTAAGTTGAGACTTAGTAATCCGAAAGGATGTGCACATGCTGCCAATTTAATGACACTCAATGATATAAAATTGAAAATTAGATTTAAAAAATCTATTTTATATGTTGCGTATTCTTTATGGGCTGGAAACACTGTTTTTGAGATTTTTAAAAACTCGGAAAATAGAACATTAACAATGCTTACGTTTGCTTTTGGTTTTTTGCTTGTAAAATATTGGACATTTGTCTATCGCAAGTAACGGGGAGGAAAAAGGTAAGTGGTTTTTTACTACATCGTTTTTATTTTGTCGATTGTACTATCTTTGTTCCTTTCAAAAAAGAAAATTGAAAATGGATGTAAATATATAAAAATCGACAGTATCCCTCGAATGATGATAGCAATGATGCCAATTGCTATCATATTTCTATTTAGGTGGGGTGTAGGTATAGATGCCAATTGGTATAAGGGAACATACCCGATTGGATATATGACCTTACTCAATAATCCATCAGCAACATTTGGAACAGATATTTTATTTTCAATTATAGCAAAAATCTTTTGTTACTTAAGAATCCCATATTTTTGGTGGACATTTTTTTTAGCAGCTATCTATATTAGTTCAGTTAGTTTGTTTTTTAGAAAATGGTCAACAAATCTTCCCGTTAGCATATTTATGTTTTTTACAACAGATATGTTCTTTATGGGATTTGGTGCACTCCGGCAGGTGCTAGCTATTAGTTTTTTACTTTTAGCGTATTGTGAATTGAAGAATCAAAAAAAAATTACTATCAATTACAAGATTGTAATCATGTTTGTGTGTGCAGTACTTTCACATTCATCCGCATTATTGGCGATATTGGTTTTTGCACTTTCAATAATTAAGGTTCCCAAAAAAGTTCTTATCAAATTATCAGTATTGGGTACTGTGTTATATCCGGTGACAGTGTATTTGATTAGAAAAATTGTTTCTTTCAGTGAATACGGCATAGAGTTTTTGGGAACAGAATTTGCAGAACAACAAGGATCTATAACGCAAATAGCCTTGTCGCTTGTTTCGCTGTCATTGATGATCTTTTTTTACGACAAGCTACTTAATGAAAACCCTAATAATTATTTTTGGATTAACAATATTTTCTTTTACTATATTTTAATGATTAACTCGGTTGCCTTGATACAGACTTATAGAATCGTTTTCTATTTTATGCCTGCTCTAATTATTTCGGTGTCTTTGCTTATAACTACAGTGAAGAAGCTCACAAATCGACTTGCTGCAATTTGTTTAGTAGTAGGAGTAAGTGTATTTATATTTTGGAATTCCTATTACAATTACAATGCAAAAGATAACTATGATCCGTATATGTGGGTTTTTTCCTATAGTGAATTTTTGAGGTAAATACTATGATAAAAGTGTTACATATAGTGAATAGTATGAATATAGGTGGATTGGAAAATGTTGTAAGAAGCATACTGTTGAATTCAGATAAAAAAGAAGTGGTATGTGACTGCTTAATTTGCGGAGAAGAGCACTCGTATTATGAAAAAGAATTAATGAATTCAGGAGTAATAGTTTACAAATTAAAATCGAAAAGTCCTTCAAAATTAGAGTTATATAAAGAGCTGCTGAAATTTTTTCGTGCACATAAAGAGTATACTGTTGTACATGCCCATATGGCATTTACAAATGGAATTATAGCAGCGGCCGCATCCACTTCAGGAATTAAGAACATAATAGTTCATTCGCATGGGGTTAAGTTGCCAAAAGAAGGAACGATGGTTCGAATACCGTATGAAATGACAATGAGGTTTCTAATGGGGAGGTATTCAACCAGGCTTATTGGATGCAGTGAAATGGCAGGGAAATATTTGTTTGGGGAAAAATGGTTCAAGAAGAAAGGTGAAGTTTTTTTAAATAGTATTCTTGTAGAACAATATAAATTTTCAAATGAAATGAGAATAAAAACAAGAATACAATTGAATGTTGAAAATAAAATTATTTTAGGAACAGTAGGATCTATATCTGCTGCAAAAAACCAAATTCACTTGTTGAAAATTTTAAATTTAATTAAGGACAAAGAGTATGCAGTCCTAATAGTCGGAGATGGTCCAGGAAAAGCAGAACTGTTAAAATACACTGAACAAAATAGGATTGGAAATAAACTTATTTTAACAGGAAAAAGAGATAACGTTATTCCTTACTTGAATGCAATGGATGTGTTTGTGTTTCCGTCATTAAGTGAAGGCTTTGGAGTCGCACTGTTAGAGGCACAAGCTAATGGATTACCGTGTGTTGTTTCAGATAGGATACAAAATGAAGCAAAAATAGCCCCTAATATTTATACAGTTTCTTTAGATGCTCCTGTCGATGAGTGGATTTCAACAATCCAAAAAGCTCTAAAAACAGGAAGATCAGATAACATGAAGTTATTGAAAGAGCGCGGGCTTGATGCACAGGATAGCTGTGAAAATATCACCGCTTTCTATAAGAGGATTGTAAAATGAGGTTAATGTTTAAAGTTCTTTATAAAGTTGTAGCAAGTCATCTGCCAGAATCAGGAGTAAAGATTGCAGGAATACCAGTGGGCCAGTGGTCCAGACGATTTCGACGATTTACGTATCAAATGTGGACTGGAAGAAAGTTTGATAAAACGATTAATATTGAAAAGGGGGTAAGCATTGCGCAAGACACAATAATTGGAAAATGTTCTGGAATTGGGAAAGATTCGATTATTAGTCCAAGAGTAACAATTGGAGACAATGTGATGATTGGGCCGTATTTAATTTGCTATACTCAAAATCATGAATTTAGTAGTTTGGAACGCCCTATGATTGCTCAAGGCTTTGGTGAAGAAAAAACAATTGAAATTCAAGATGATGTTTGGATTGGTGCTCGGGTAATTATTTTGCCAGGAGTTGTAATAGGTACAGGAAGCATAATAGGGGCAGGCACAGTGGTAACAAAAAATGTTCCACCTTACACAATTTTTGCAGGTAATCCCGGAAAAGTAGTAAAATATAGAAAGACGGGCATATGATTAAAAAAATTTTCATCAATTTTGTATATGCTTTTGGTTCGAATATAATAACTTTGATTGTTTCTGTTATTGTAACACTCATTTTGCCTAAAGCAATCAGTGTTAATGAATATGCATTAATACAATTGTACACATTTTATAGCGTATATATAGGGGTGTTTGGGTTTGGTTTACCTGAAGGAATGTTGATTAATTATGCGGGAACAGATTATTCTCGTGTCGATAAATCTTTTTTAGGTAAACAAGTTCAACTTCTCACGGCTTTGGAATGTGTTTTAGTGATAATAGGTATGCTGGGTTGCATAATGTGCATAAAAGATCCAGACAAACGGATTGTTTTTAGTTTGTGCACAATTTCATTCTTGGCAATCATTCCAAGACTGTTGATTTTAAATGTTTTACAGGCGACTAGCCGATTTAAAGAATATGCAAAAGCAATTGTAATAGAAAAATCTGCTTATCTTATAATATCAGTTGTTTTGATCCTGATGGGAGTAAGTCGATTCTATTGGTATGTAGTTGCTATTATAATAGGATATATTTTATCTACTATCTATTGTGTTTATCAAACGATAGATTTGTTTCAGTGCTTAGAAAAGATTTCATTGTTAGAGCGGAGAGTAATTAAGGAATGTCTACTTAATATGAGAGTAGGTATTAAAATCCTATTTGCTACACTATCTAGCAGTCTTGTGGTTGGAATTGTACGAATTGGAATTGAAGTAGAATGGGATGTAGAGACTTTTGGAAAACTTTCATTAACTATTTCAATTGCCAACTTATTAATGGTTTTTGTTAGTGCTGTGGCAACTATTATGTTGCCAACTTTAAGAAAAACCGATGTCAGCATTTATGAAAAGGTATATAATATGTCAAGGTGCTGTATAATGACAGTTCTTTTAAGCGCATTATTAGCTTATTATCCAATAAAAGAATTGCTTTCAGCATGGCTTCCAGAGTATTCAGAGAGCTTGAGATATATGGCATTGCTATTTCCGATGTGTGTGTATTCAAGTAAAAGCAGCATGTTGATAGAACCGTATTTAAAAAATTTCCATAAAGAAAAGTGGCTATTACTGATCAATGTAATAACGGTTTTATTAAGTGCTATTACTACCTTTTTGACAACATTTTGGCTACACAATTTGGACTTGGCGGTCGTATCAATTGTATTCTTGCTGGCATTCCGCTGTGTATTTGCAGAACTTATGTTGTCTAAGGTTATGGATATCAATGTAAAAACAGATATTGTTTTGGAACTCTGTCTAACCATTATATTTATTGGTGCCAGCTGGTATGTGGGTGGTATGGTAGGCCTTTCTATTTATGCTGTGGCTTATCTGGCGTATCTATTCATCAAACGTAAGGATGTTGCCTTTGTAGCAAATACGGCGCTTCGGTTATTGCGTCGGAGTTAAAAAGGAGACTACTATGAAAAAACAGACAATCTTCATCACGGGTGTAGCTGGTTTTATCGGTTCCAATCTAGCTAAACGGATTCTGCAACAAGGTGGAAATACTCAAGTTGTTGGCTTAGATAATCTAAACGATTACTATGATGTGCGCATTAAGGAAGCTCGTTTAGAGGAACTTCGCCAGCATTTTGAATTTACCTTTGTAAAAGGTGATTTGACCAATAAAGATCTGATTAATTTTATTTTTGATCAGTATCAGCCTCAGGTGGTAGTAAATCTGGCGGCCCAGGCTGGTGTCCGCTATTCGATCACAAATCCGGATGCGTATGTCGAAAGCAATCTGATTGGTTTTTACAACATTCTGGAAGCCTGCCGTCATTCCTATGATAACGGGCGTCCGGGTGTACAGCATTTAGTATATGCCAGTTCTTCCAGCGTGTACGGAACCAACAAAAAAGTTCCATATTCTACGGAAGATAAAGTGGACAACCCCGTCAGCTTGTATGCGGCGACCAAAAAGAGCAACGAGCTAATGGCGCATGCTTATTCCAAACTTTATAATATTCCGTCCACCGGTTTGCGGTTCTTTACGGTGTACGGTCCGGCTGGCCGGCCTGATATGGCTTATTTCGGATTTACCAACAAGCTGCGGGCAGGGCAGAAGATTCAGATCTTCAATTACGGAAACTGCAAGCGAGATTTTACTTATATCGACGATATCGTGGAAGGCGTTGAGCGTATCATGAAGCGCCCGCCCCAGCGCCAGACCGGTGAGGATGGTCTGCCGATTCCCCCTTATGCAGTGTACAACATCGGTAACAATCAGCCGGAAAACCTGCTGGATTTCGTGGACATTCTGCAACAGGAATTGATTCGTGCAGGAGTGCTGCCCAAAGATTATGATTTTGAAGCACACAAAGAGTTGGTTCCGATGCAGCCTGGCGATGTTCCGGTAACCTACGCGGATACTAGTGCGCTGGAACGAGACTTTGGTTTCAAACCGGCCACTCCGCTGCGTGAGGGACTTCGCAAATTTGCTGAATGGTACAAAGAATTCTATATGGGAAAAGAGGAATAAAAATGAAAGTCGCAGTAGCCGGAACTGGCTATGTCGGTCTGTCCATTGCAGTGTTGCTGGCGCAGCATCACACCGTTACCGCAGTGGATATCATCCCGGAAAAAGTAGACCTGATCAACAGCCGGAAATCACCCATTCAGGATGAGTACATTGAAAAATATCTGGCAGAAAAGCAGCTGAATCTGACTGCCACATTGGATGCAAAATCGGCATATAGCGATGCAGATTTTGTGGTCATTGCGGCTCCTACCAATTACGACAGCAAGAAGAACTACTTCGATACCTCTGCGGTGGAGAATGTGATCCAACTGGTGATGGAGTATAACCCCAACGCCATTATGGTGATCAAATCCACCATTCCCGTGGGTTACACCGAGTCCATTCGTAAAAAGACCGGCAGCGCAAATATCTTGTTCAGCCCTGAATTTCTTCGCGAGAGCAAGGCTCTCTATGATAACCTTTATCCCAGCCGCATTATTGTGGGTACGGACTTGAATGACAATCGCCTGGTTCAGGCGGCGCATACTTTTGCTGGTCTGCTGCAGGAAGGTGCTCTGAAAGAGAATATCGACACCTTGTTTATGGGCTTCACCGAAGCGGAGGCAGTTAAGCTGTTTGCTAACACCTATTTGGCTCTGCGTGTCAGCTATTTCAATGAGTTGGATACATATGCGGAAATGAAAGGGTTGGACACCAAGCAGATTATCAATGGTGTGTGCCTTGATCCTCGCATTGGCAGCCATTACAACAACCCCAGTTTTGGTTATGGTGGGTACTGTCTGCCGAAGGATACCAAGCAGCTGCTGGCCAATTATCAGGATGTACCAGAAAATTTGATTGAGGCGATTGTAGAGTCCAACCGAACCCGCAAAGACTTCATTGCGGACCGTGTGTTGGAAATCGCTGGTGCTTACGAAGCCAATGACAGCTGGGATGAGAGCAAGGAAAAAGAAGTTGTGGTAGGCGTATACCGTTTGACCATGAAGTCCAATTCCGATAATTTCCGCCAGAGCTCCATTCAGGGTGTCATGAAACGCATTAAGGCAAAAGGCGCTACAGTAATCATTTATGAACCCACTTTGAAAGACGGCGAAACCTTCTTTGGCAGCCGAGTCGTAAATGATCTGGAGCAGTTTAAAAATCAGGCTCAGGCAATCATTGCCAACCGATATGATAGCTGCTTGGACGATGTACAGAGTAAGGTCTATACCCGAGATATCTTCCGCAGAGACTAATCTTTTCCATATTAGGAAAGAGTGGGTTCACCGGAGCAATTGTTACCACAAAGCCCGATCAGATAACCCCTCAGCTCATCAGAAAGCAGCTGCTGCATGATGGCGAGTTCATCAGATGAAAACTCCATTTCATGTGCAAGCTCCCCCACTGATCGGCTGCTGACTGTAATTTCAAGTGTATATCTGTATTCCGGCGCTGGGGGATCGGGAGTAATGGATGTGGCAGGATCGGGCGTTGGAGCAGGCTGAGGAATTTCCTCTTCATCAACCTCCCATTCAATACTGTGCATACGCCAGAAAATCTCCTGAATCTGCTCTTTTTTGGCTTCGTCTATCACAATCACATCACTGTCGCTGCGCAGGTTTGCGTTTACGGCGAAAAGGGCAAGAATTTCAGGCCAGTAGCTTGACCAGGTGTACCCGTCAGGGTAATCGTAGAAGATTTCGATGTCACTGCACTCTGGGTGATCCTCGATCAGCGAGTTGATTTCATCTTCAAATTCCTGGTTGGTTTCCGATACAATTTCTCGAATGGGAATCGAGGTGGGGTCATTGCTCTCATCGGCAAACAGAATGCTGATGGGTGAACAGAGGACAACAGCGATGATGCCGATAAAGAGTACCACAATGATTGTGGCTACCACTGGCCCGCACAAAGCGATCAGTGCGCTACTGATAGTTTTTGCTGCGGCAATAAGTGCTACTCGAATTTTGTCCCAGACAGCTGCCGCGATTCTCTGGAATTGCTCCAAAACAGCTACACTACCTTTTTGCGCGGGCGATTTCCAAGATTTAGAAGCAAAGGCCACCGAGTGTTCGGTGGCCTTTTTTGCATTCTGCTCCAGACGTTTCTGGATAGCTCGTTTTTGAATCATGTTGTTTTTCAGTTGAGCCATCCGCTTTTGATAGATTACCTGTTGTTTTTTTGACTGCGGGAGAATTTTCGGATGCGGCGCTGATTTGTCTGAATGGATTTCAACTACCCGATTACCTTTTGACACAGGAATACTTGAGGAGGAAGTGGCAAAGGGAGATCGTACCGCAGGAGAGGTGTTCTTCTGTTTAATGTGTTTTTGAGCAGCATTTGTATGAAAGGAACCGCCTTTGTGCTGGGCGGATGTCGTTTCAGAAAATCCGGATTCTTTTTGCGAGCGGATTTCGGTATGGCTTGCCTGAAAGGGGGATGTTCGTTCATCAGGAGACGCAGTGTCTGAAGGAATAGCACACGGCTCTTCTTGGAAGAGGTTGGCCTGTCGAGCCATCTGCTTTTCACGTATAGTTTTGAACTTTATGTAGGAGACCCGCGCGCTGTCAAAGGCTACATCTCCTGTGGTTTCAACGAGATCAGAAGTGGTATGTTGAATTTTCTGTTCGGCATACTCGGTAGATTCGCTGGAGGAAGTATCCGATGAGACATCGGTGCTGATATCCTGCTGGAATCGTCGGGTACGGGTTACAGTATGACGCGCCAAATACTTTTGAATCGCTTTCAGTTTTACAACAGAGAATCTATCTTTCTGGAGCATCATCGTTCCTCGTTTCTCATGGTTGTTTTATCAGGTGTGGAGGGGTTCATGAAACGTGCATATTCCTGTGGAGTACAGGTGTCCGTATACAGACCAAACGACGTGGAAAGGAAAATCTGCGGGTCATGATACAGTTTTTCATACCGGGAAATCTGTGTGTCCGTCAGACTGCAAAAGTCATCGTCCCGGATGCCGCAGATGAAAAAATCCCCCGCCAGCACATCGTAGTCGCCCAAGGTTCGATTGAAGGGCTTTCCCTTAAGCTTTCCTTCGTCATCGCAGACAATACAGACCCGGTCCGGCCAGGGGGAAACAGTTTCAATATCACCGCCCACCAGTTTTTGCAGGGCGGGCAGGGTATTGTCTACCATGCGTTCTTCCGGATATTGACCGGGACGTACAAGAAGAACACGGATTTGTTTTTCCTTATTCATCGGAATCTCCTTCTGATTTGTTTTCCAGCTCTCCGGGTTTTGTGGTAAGCAGGCGGTAGCTTTTGGTGTTTTTGGGGTAATCGTTCACGAAGGGAATCAAAGCGTTCCCCATTTTCAGGATGCCCTGGCCGGGGCGGGCTTTCAGCAGATAATTTCGCTGAATATCGGACAGACCGTAGAGTTCCACAACGTGATCGATGTCTTTGGTTTGGCGCAGCATACACACAAATTCGCTGTTGGCCAACATGGCGTAAGCAGTACTGTTGGACAGGCAGTCTTCAATGTTCTGGGTAATTCCTGTGGCAAAGGCGTTGTATTTGCGGAAGCGTTTCCAGCTGGTGAAGAGGAATTGTGCGCT